>CAYWGR010000021.1:20348-44318 GCA_964458015.1 uncultured Planctomycetaceae bacterium | reverse complement strand
GCGATAGATCGGATTTCGTAATAAATAGCGCGTCGGAACCCTGGAAAATCGCGGGATACTTCACGGCTTTGTCGTCGCCTTCACTGGTGCTCAGGACGACGATCCGCAGACGCTCGCCAAGATCAAAACCGGCCGTGCAAACCAAATTCCCTACGTTTTCAATCACCAGGAGATCGACGGCGTTTAGATCCAACTCGCCGACAGCGCTCGCAATCATGACGGCATCGAGGTGGCAAGCGCCGTCGGTGTTGATCTGCACCACGGGCACGCCGATTTTCTCCATGCGGTCGGCGTCGATCGAACCGGCGATGTCGCCTTCGATCACAGCCGGCTTGACGCGGCCTTTCAGATTCGCAAACAAGGCTTCCAAAAGCGTCGTTTTGCCAGCGCCGGGCGAACCAACCACATTCACGCCGAAGACGCCGGCGGCATCGAACTTCGTGCGGTTTTCGGCTGCCAATTGGTCATTGGCTTTCAAAATCTTCTTGGCGGCAACAATTTTCATGATCGGTAATCTTGGGTGTCAGCGATGTTGAGGTGTTTGTGGCTATGGTTCTTCGACGTCAATGCTTTGCAGCATCAGTTCCCGGCCGCTTTCGATGACGATGTCATCGCTGCCGCACTGGGGACATTGGAACACGAGGTCATCGATCTCTTGACGTGCATCGCATGTGCGGCAATGGCAAACAGCTTTGGGTTCTTCAATCTCAATTTCCGCATTCTCGACGCAAGTGCCGGGCGATAACAGGCTGAACGCAAAGCGAATCGAATCGCAGCATACGCCCGAAAGCCGGCCGATGCTGAGTTCCACCCGCAAGACACGTCCTTGATGATCGGCTCGTTCCAGTTCTTGCTGGACCTGATCGATCAACGCCTCGACGATGGCAAGTTCGTGCATGGGCTTAGATGGCCTCGCCGCCTCGTTCGCCGGTTCGGATGCGGATGCAGTCTTCCAAGGGGAGTACGAAAATCTTGCCGTCGCCGATCTCGCCGGCCGTTCCGCTACGTCCGCCCTTGACAATGGCGTCGATCGTGGGTTCGAGAAACGCCTCGTTGACGGCGATCATTAATTGCACTTTACGCGTGAGATTGACCGAAAACTCATGTCCGCGATAGGCCTCCGAATGCCCTCGCTGGCGGCCGAAACCTTGAACGTCCATCACGGTAAGACGAAAGACCTCGACGTCGGCCAATGCCTGCTTAACGGCCTCGAGCCGATGGGGTTGAATAATTGCGATAATGAGTTTCATGGATCGTGCCTGTGTCGTAAAAAAACACTCTAGATTTCTTTGGTACGGACTCGCCAATAATTTGGATCACGATGAAGATGCATGACCGCAATTACCGCCAACTGGTTGTCGAAGTCAACAAACAGGACGGCATAAGGAAAAGTTTTTGTTTGGCAACACCTTACATTCATTTCAACTGCGGGATATAGCAATGGATTGATTTGAATTCGATTAATTGCATCTTGAACCGAAGCAAGGAACCGCTGACCAAGGCGATGTTGCTGTGTCTCGTAGTAGGCGGCAGCATCAACCATCTCGGCTTCCGCGTCGGGATGGAACCATACAACTTTCATTGGATTGCCGCATAGGCTTTGGCAAAAACAGCTTCAGCTTTTTGAAGCTCGATTGCACCTTGGGCAACCTCTTGGCAACGGCGGCGGACTTCTTCTTGCCACGGAGGAGATAACTTACCCCCCGGGATGGCATCCAGACTCTCAATCAATTTTTCGGCAACAAACGCCCGAACTGCCGGAGGCAGTGCGAGAGCTTCCGATACGATTTTATCTGCATCACTAATCATGTTAAAAGTATACCAATCGAGTGGGATATCGTCAATTTCTCCAATATGAGGGCAAGCTGCATCACCGCCCCTCGCCCCCCGGCCCTCCCTTTTGTATACTGTTTTGTTATGGCCCGCGAACCGATCCTGCAATCCCCGACGAACTATAGCGACGACGACCGCGATCTGCGCCCTCAGCGGATGGGCGACATGGTCGGGCAACGGGACGTCTACGCCCGGCTTGAAATTGCGGTGGATGCTGCTTCCAAACGCGGCGAACCCCTGGGCCACATCCTTTTCGACGGCCCGCCCGGCCTGGGTAAAACGACGTTTGCCATGTGCATTCCCCGCGATTTGGGCGTCAACTTTCAAATCGCCAGCGGGGCGGCCTTGGCAGCACCCAAGGATGTGATCCCCTATCTGACCAATGCCGAGGAGCGGTCCGTCCTGTTTATCGACGAAATTCACCGTCTGCCGAAAGCCGTCGAGGAATTTCTCTATCCCGCGATGGAAGATTTTCGGATCGACCTGACGCTTGGCGAGGGCGTCAACGCGCGAACCATCAATATGTCGCTCAAGCCGTTCACGCTGATCGGCGCTACGACCCGCACCGGCCTGCTTTCGGCCCCGCTCCGCGATCGGTTCCAACTGCGCGAGCATCTCGATTTCTACACGGTCGAGGAATTGGCCGAGATCGTTCGCCGAAACGCAAAGAAATTGCGGGTTGAGATTTTAGGCCAAGCGGCCGAAGAAATCGCCGCTCGCAGCCGAGGCACGCCCCGGTTGGCCAACAATCGTCTCCGCTGGGTTCGCGATTATGCCCAAAGCAGGGCCGACGGCCAGATCACCATTTCCGTGGCCCGGGATGCCTTGGACATGCAGGGCATCGACCCCTTGGGGCTCGACCCCCAAGACCGACGCTATCTGGAGACCATTGCCCGGGTGTTTGCCGGAGGACCGGTCGGCGTCGAAGCGGTTGCCCACACAATGAACCTTTCTCCCGATACGCTGATCGACGAAGTCGAGCCGTTTTTGCTCAGAAGCGAATTGGCCATCCGAACGCCGCGCGGTCGGCGACTGACCGCTGCCGCCTTTGAGCATCTAGGCTTAAGCCCCATCGACGAGCCCGGCGGCCCGGGGCAGCGAAATTTGTTTTGAGATAAGTATTTTTGAAATAATCGCTGAACCGGCAATCTTTAAGGGAACAGATGCATGTGTGGTTAATGAAATCATCAATTCCATATCCGCTTAACATTGTATAGATCAAAAATCGGATCGGAGCTGATCAAGGGGATGTTTTCAACCAGTGCCTGTGCGGCAAGCAGCCGATCAAATGGATCACCATGATGCCTGGGGAGTCCTGCTTGTGCGTCGGCATATTCTACGCAGATTGGCAACACCGATAGTCCAAGGTCAGCGATGGCCTTATTCATCCAGTCACGGTAATGCAACGACAGTGACAGCTTATTGAGACCAACTTTGATACCAATCTCCCAAATTGTTCCCGCACTCAAGAGCAAGTCGTTAGCAGGATCAGAAATGGTCGCATGAGCTGATGAACTTAAGAGCTGATCTTGATCAACATACCAAATCACGGCATGTGTATCGAGCAAAAGCCTCATTCCATATACTCCTTGAAGTCTTCCAAAGGAGCGTCAAAATCAGGGGCCATGTAAAGAACTGTGCCTCGTAACGTACCCGGGCGACGTCCCGCCTGCGGAGGTTGCTCCACGATGGGAACGATTCGTGCGATTGCCTTATCATTTTCGATAATCATCACTTCGTCCCCCTTGGCCAAACCATGCACCAAATCGGGCAATTGAGCCTGAGCCTCTTGGATCGACAAGCTTGTCATGGTTCTCTCCCTCAACATGAGCATGTCCCCACATTGTAGCTTCATTTTATCACGAAGACCATCCGCGAATATCAACCATAAACCACTCGCAACAAGGACACGCCACGTCTGGGGGGATTGCCAAATCGGCCGATCCTGCTAACATTAACGATTAGTAGGGTTTTTCCTCTTTTCGTGAATGTCCAGGCGTTGAAGGAGAAACGTCATGCAGACGATTGCTCCCGGCTGTGCGTTGGACGTGGAACGTGGCCCCGACTGTCTCTTTGTGCGGGTGCAAAACTTGGATGGACCGGCATCCGAGACGCATCCCTTGGCCGAGCATCTTTGGCAAGTGCTGCAACAACACTTCACCTATCGGCTGGTTCTCGAGCTGAACGGCATACGGAGTCTTAGCTGCCGTTTGGTCGACCAACTTGTCGAGTTGCAGCAACGCATCGAGCAGCACGACGGCATGTTGCGGCTTTGCGGCCTATCGCCGCATAATCGAAAGGTGCTGCTTACGCATCCAGCGGGCGACCGCTTGCTTCCTTACGAAGATCGAGAGGAAGCGATTATGGGACGTCCCCATGCGGTTAAACCGCGATAGCTTTTTACGAGCAACGGCTATCGCCAGCAAACTTCCAATTCATTCGTAATTTCGTCAATTCCATCGACGTTTCGAAGAGCCTCTTGCGCCATCTGCTTTTGGAAGTAGGTGTTGACGGTGCCTCGCAACGTAACCCGGCCGGCACTGGTTTCAAAACGCAAGCTGCGACGGCCGACGTAGGGGTTGCGTTCTAGTGCTGTCAGCACACGGTCATCAAGTGGCATGTCGATCATTTCACTTTTGCCCATCTTTTAGGAGTGTCAGTGGCGGAAACGTGTTAGTAGTCAAAACGCGGTTCGTGAAATCTCGAAAGAGAAGATTCCGGGGTTATTCCTAAGTCCACGCCAATAAACAATCGGCAATCTACACAGCATTCGTAAAATTCTACTAGAAAATAATATGCAGATTAGGCGCAATGCAGGGTGTTTGTGCCGATTGTGCCGTTTGTGTCGTGGAGTGTTTTTCTCAGTTGGTGTAAGCGGTCAAGTCGTTTTTTTCCGCAAGGTTTCCCTGAGACTTCCGGTTTCTCATGGGTATTAAAAGGTAGCTTGCTGTTTCAGACAGGAAGAGAATAGTAGAGAAAATCGACAAAAAAACGCCGTTGGAGGGAAAGAGAAATTCTCCCTTCAACGGCGAATTTATCGAACTTGGATGGGAAAAAACCGGGTTTAAGGAAAACCCTGGAAATACCAACTTAAATCACCCAGCCAACCAGGGGGGCATTTCGCCCGCAGCCGGCAATTTAACAATCCATGCTTGCGTAATTTCGGGCATTGCAACCACGTCGGCCAACGCTTCGGCCGGCGGCGCGGAATCGAGCGAAAGAATGCCGATGGCGTCTCCGCCCGGCTTGTCTGCTGAACGGCCTACGGCCATCTGGGCGATATTGATCCTGTGCTTACCGAAGATGCTGCCCACCTTGCCGATAACGCCCGGCAAATCGCGATGGGCGAAAATCATCAGAATGCCGTCAAGATAACTCTCCAAGCGGCAATTGCCCGTCTGAACCAAGCGAGGCATATTATTGCCGAAAAGCGTGCCGGAAGCGGTGGACGTTTTCTTGCTGGTAACAACTTCCGCTGTAATCATCGAACTGAAATCGCCAACATCGCTGCTGCGTTGCTCGACCAGTTCGATTCCCCGTTCGCGCAAGAGCATTTCGGCGTTCACGATGTTCACGCCGCCCTCCAACGCATGTTCGAGAAATCCGGCGGCAAAAGCCGACGACAACAGACGGGTATGCTTTTTGGCCACTTCGCCTTTGTAGCTTAATCGGCAGCTTGTCGGCGGGTTGTGATCCACCTGGGACAGTAGAAGCCCCAAGCGATAGGCTACGTTCAGATAACCGCGCATCTCGGCCAGCGTCTTGGGATCCAAGGGCGACATATTGACCGACTGCTTGATCGCCCCGGTCGTAAAGAAGTCGATCAAAAGCTCCGCGGCTTCCACCGCCACGTTGGTTTGAGCTTCTTCGGTGCTGGCGCCCAAGTGCGGGGTGCAAAGAACGCCGGGCATTCCGAACAACGGGTTCTTCGTGCAGGGTTCTTCCGAGTAAACATCGAGTGCCACGCCGGCGATTTGCCCGCTCTTAAGACCTTCCAGCAATGCCGCCTCGTCGTAAATGCCGCCGCGAGCACAGTTGACCAACCGAACGCCCTTCTTAAGCATCGCCACTTGTTTCGTGCTGATCAAATTGCGGGTGGCATCGTTCAAGGGAGTGTGGACCGTTAGATAATCGACCAAAGGAAGCATTTCGTCGACCGTCTCGACCGTTTCAACACCCAATTCCTGAGCCCGGGCGGCCGGCAAGTAGGGGTCGTAGCCCAGCACTCGCATTTCCAACCCGCGGGCACGCGTGGCTACCGCCTGGCCGATGCGTCCGAGGCCCACAATACCCAAAGTTTTACCGGCAACTTGGGTGCCCATGAATTTTTTGCGGTCCCATCGCCCCTCGACCAAACTCTGGTTGGCCACCGCGATATTGCGCGACAAGCCCAACAACAAGGCAATGGTTTGCTCGGCCGTCGAGAGCGTGTTGCCGCCGGGCGTGTTCATCACGACGATGCCTTGACGGGTAGCGGCCTGGGTGTCGATGTTATCGACGCCGACGCCGGCCCGAGCGATTGCGCGGAGTCGTGTGTTGCCTTTCAGTATGTCGGCCGTAATTTTCACGCCGCTACGACAAATCGCGCCATCGGCCTCGAGTAAAGCATTACGCAAGTCGTCGCCCTTCAGACCGGTTCGGACTTCGACTTCCAGATTACCGGCCGATTCCAAAAGGTTAAGACCGTCCGGGGACAATTCATCGAGAACAAGAATCTTGGGCATAACTGTAATTAGTTCCTTTCTGGCAAAGCTATTGAATCCAAATTTCTGGCCGCATGAACAATGGCAATTATTACAACGCGGTTTTTCTGTATTTCGTAAAGAATTCGATAATTCCGTAACACCTTTTCACGTACTATTCGTCTATCAAATTCACGCACCACTTGTCCTAGATCGGGAAATTCCCCCAACAATCGTGTTGATTCCACAATATGCCGAATGAAGCTTGCGGCATAATATCTGGAATCTCGGGCGATGTAGGCTCGAATCGCCTCCAAATCCGATGATGCCGACTCACTCCATTCGACTTTCATTCGGAGCAGAACCTTTTCTCGATTTCCTCTTGAGATATCACCTTGCCGGTATCAATTTCCTGTAACCCGATTTCGATTTTGGATCTGACGTAAAACTCATACATAATATCATCCCAGCTTGCGTCATCTGGGATTTGTTCGATCAGCTTTTTCGCTTCTTCTTTGGCCGCGATCATTGGTTTTTATACCCCCACAATTGAATCCGAGGGTTCATTTCGTCCCTGTGCTTATTCGGCCGGCATCCCAATCAGCAAGCCTCTGTTCCGATCATGGCACAAAAGTGGAATTATCCAGCTTTTTCCACTTCAGCCAACACCCCGCTCGCCGCTGCAACACTGGATCCCAGCTTAACGTCTTTTCCCATCTCGGCAAGTACCAGCTCAATGGCTGCCAGGCTGGAAAGGATATCAAGTTCGTCGACGCTGCCCATGTGAGCCAGGCGAAAAATCCGCCCCTTTAGCGGTCCCTGCCCCCCGGCCAATTTGATCCCAAAACGAGTCTGCAAACGGGCCATGAACTGCTTGCCGTCGATGCCTTCCGGAAAATAAACGGCCGTCATCCCGTCAGCAGGCCGGGATGCAACCAATCGCAACCCCAGGGCATCGACGCCTGCTCGAAAAGCTTGGGCCAAAACCTTCGCACGCTTCCAAATCTGCTCAATCCCCACGGCCTGGATCGTCCGCAAACTTTCGGCCAATGCCTTGACCAGCGGGATGGCAGGCGTATAAGGCGTATCGGAATCTTTTAATGCCTTGCGATATGCCAATAAATCGAAATAAAAAGCCGACCGCTCGATCGACTCGATTTGCTGCCATGCGGCTGGGCTAACTGTCAAAAAGGCCAAACCGGGCGGGGTCATCAACGCCTTTTGAGCCCCCACGGCCAGCACATCAATCCCCCAGGCGTCGGTCCGACATTCCATAACGCCCACCCCACTGATGCCATCGACGACCAACAACGCCTTGCTAGGCCCCACAACCCGCCCGATGGCCTCAATGTCGTGCCCTACGCCCGTGCTCGTTTCCAACAACGTGCAGAATACCGCCGCTGCGTCGGGATGTTCTTCCAAGAGCTTGGCAACATGGGCAGCCTCAAAAGCTTCGCCCCAGGGCACCTCGTAACGTATGACTTGGATACCGAAGGTTTCGCAGATTTTTCGCCACCGTTCGGCAAATTTGCCCGACTCCAGAACGATTGCCTTCCCGCCGCGAGGGACTAGATTTACCACGGCGGCCTCCATCGCCCCCGTGCCGGAACTCGTTAAAACAAGAACATCGTTTTGCGTGGCGAAAACAGCCTTAAGCCCTGCAAACACCTCGGTCAGCAATCCGCGAAATTCGGGCGTTCGGTGATGCGTCACTTGCCTTGCCATGCTCAACAAAGCACTTTCAGGCACTTCGGTGGGGCCGGGGGTCAACAGGCGTTGTTTGGCCATGAATGATTCCAATAAAAGATATTCACCTAGCGAAAAGCCATGATGCAGTTTTCAGTAGGGCGGGTCGAGCGAAGCGATGGCCCGCCTTGAATTCTTCGCAAATGGCGGGCCGTCGCTTCGCTCGACCCGCTCTACGCTTTTCCCAAATTCAACAATTGATTGGCCCTGCCGCCCTAGCTTGCTGGTACTTCTGCAAGCTGGACAAATTCGCGGGCCGTCGTCTTAGCAGACACTACTCCGTATCGTCCGGTTCGCCCGGTCCTCGGAGTGTACCAATTGCCAACAGCACGACAAGGGCGACGAGATTGATAACCCAAAGAATGCCGCCGCCGAGAGCGATCCGCTGTAAAACGCACCCACCCGCAGCGTCACCCATAGCCCCCAATAGTGATGCAACGCCAAGAACCACGCAGATCGTGACAGGCAGCAATAACGCTCCTACAAGGAGTGCGAGAAGGATTCGAGAAGGGATAAGCGGCTGATGCATGTTCTAATTCTTCCAGTTTTCCCAATTTTGCGGACCGGAAGAGTTTTGTCAAGATGCCTATGCTTCATGGCATACAGTTGTATTCCTTGTAATGAAAGCCGACAATGAAGTACGCTTGTAGACTGGACACAAGAGAAGAGCGAATGCGACGCCCCATCCATCATTATTCTGGCATGGCACCACGTTTGGCGACTGTCGGCCGAACGGCCGCTCCTAGATCCGCTCAGATCCTCTTCGGAGTACTGCTCGCGGTTCTCCTTCTATCCGTGCCTGCTTGGGCCACCGAAATCGTCTTGAAAGACGGCCGCCTATTACAAGGCAAACTTGGCAAGGTGGCCAGTTTGGCCGACTCACCCCAGCCCAACCAACCCGACGGCGGCAACGCATTGCAATTGATTTCTTTCCTTGATGATGAATTGCGGCGCACTTTTTTCTCGGATCGGTTGGTCCGTGAAGTTCGCCAGGAAGCAGGCCGTCAAGTTGAAGAGAAGTTCGCCATCCGTCAGCGCGTAATGCGGGCCGGCTCTTCGATCAAAACCGTTGGGCAACCGCTGCGAGTTTCGCCTTTCGACGAATTCGGACGCCGCATCTTTACGATGGCCATGGGTCGAGGACCGCTCGATGTAATCCAAGGCATTACCGAGCTGACGCCCCAATGGACCAAGGTCGAGGGCATCTCGCAGGTCTGGGATATGCGGATGGCCACCAGCTCCATCCCGGCCGATACCTTGCAAAAAATCCTGCTCAAGCAAATTGATCCGAAAGATCCGGAAGGCTACAAAAAAATCGCCCGGTTCTATCTGCAATGCGAACGCTATGAAGAAGCTAAGCAGATCCTCGAAAAGCTGATTGCCTCGAAATCCAACAATGCAGACCTCAAGAAACAACTGGAACCGTCGTTGAGGGCGATCAAGCAGCTTTCCTCGCAACGGCTTCTTAAGGAATTGAAACTGCGCCACGATGCCGGCCAACATCAGTTGGTCTTCAAGACATTGAAACAATTTCCTGCCCAGGATGTGGGCGGTGAGATACTGCAGGGCGTTCGCGAAATGATTCAGGATTACGAGACCCGCGAAACGCGTCGCAAAGACGTCATCAAGCATCTGAAAAAGCTTGCCGAAAAGCTTGAAGATACGATCCATCGTGAAAACCTCAAGCCGATTCTCGAAGAAATCGCCGCTGAGATCGGTCCCAACACGCTCGACCGGATGGCGGCGTTCCTGCAAAACGCCGATGACGCGAAAACGCCGGACGCTGATAAGATCGCGCTGGCCATTAGCGGCTGGCTGTTGGGCGCGGACGCAGCGACGACAAAACTGGCCACCGCGATTTCCGCCTTCAAAGTTCGCAGTATGATTCGCGAATATCTCAACGAAACGTCTTCCCCCAACCGTGAAAAATTCTTCAACTACATCAAACAGGAATCGGGCGGCGAGTTGCCGATGGTGGCCGATATTTTGGCCCACATGAAACCGCCGGTCGATACGCCGGAGCCAGAGCAGCCGGGCTACTACGAACTGGAAGTGCAGGGCGTAGCCAAAGGGGCGCCCATCACGTATTACCTCCAGCTTCCGCCGGATTACGATCCGCATCGTTTGTATCCCACGATCGTCACGCTCAACGCCGCCGTGACCACGGCCGAGCAGCAGATCGATTGGTGGGCGGGAGCCAGAAACAAAAAAGGCGAGCGCACTGGCCAGGCCGCACGTTACGGCTATATTGTGATCGCGCCGGTCTGGACCGAAGAACATCAAAAAAGCTACGGCTATTCCGCACGCGAACATGCCGCGGTGCTGAATTCGTTGCGTGACGCTTGTCGGCGATTTTCCATCGATACCGACCGCGTGTTTCTCTCGGGCCATTCCATAGGCGGCGATGCCGTGTGGGATATCGGGCTCGCCCATCCCGATCTTTGGGCCGGCGTGATTCCGATCGTGGCCCAATCCGACCGCTACTGCGAACTCTACTGGGAAAACGCCCGATATGTGCCGTTCTACGTCGTGGCCGGCGAGTTAGACAGCGCCAAATTAACCAAAAACGCGCTCGACCTGGATCGCTATTTGCGTCGCGGCTTCAACACGACCGTGGTCGAATATCTGGGCCGCGGCCACGAGGATTTCTACGACGAGATATTGCGTATATTCGACTGGATGGGCCGATTCCGCCGCGATTTCTACCCGCGCGAATTTACTTGCGAAACGATGCGCACCTGGGATAACTTTTTCTGGTGGGTCGAGGTCGAGGGACTTCCGCCGCGCTCGGCCGTCGATCCCGGCAGTTGGCCGCCGCCCAAAGGTTCGCAGCCGGTGCAGATTAAAGCTTCGATCAACAACAAAAACGGCATCAATATCCGCACGGGAACCAGCCAGGTAACCGTGTGGCTTTCGCCCAAAATGATCGATTTCAAGCTCCGCTCGACGGTAACCGCCAACGGTCGGCGTTTGAATAACGCCGATCAAATCATACGTCCGGACCTGCGCGTCTTGATGGAAGACGTTCGCACGCGCGGCGACCGCCAGCATCCCTTCTGGGCACGTTTAGACGGTTCGACCGGTCGAGGTCGTGCCGCCGACTAACGCGCTATAGTCCCAAGCGATATTTCTTCGCCCTCGCCACTACGGCCGGATCCTTGCTGATGCCGCTGACCTTCTCCAACAACGGCCCAAAACGGTCCATGTTCGGATGACGCAGGAAACGGTGGTGTGCAAGATCGACGATAGATCGGCATGCTGTTTGGCTCAAATTTGGATCGTCTAAATAACCGGCGATCCAGTTCACCGCGTCCAGGGTGCGGACGGTCGATGCCCGCTGTAATATCCATTGTTGTTCTTCCGAGTTCTTGGCCGCCTTCATGGCGTTTTGCAAGAGGGCCAGCGTCTGCGCCTCGGGGCGGTCGCTTTTCAGCGTCACGACGCGAACGTAGGAATGAAATGCCCATGCACGAAACTGCGGATTGTCGCCGTTGGCAATCGTCCAAAGCCGGTCGGCCACATCGGCGGTGGGCCAATTGCACAAAGCCCGCATGGCCGCCGTCTTAGCTTCCGGCTTTTCACTTTTCAACGATGCGTCAATCATCTTCATGATTTCAGCCCCGCCGAAACGACCTAGAAGCGGCAGATATTTCGGCAATTCCGAGGAGTCTACTTTGGCCAATGCCGCCATGACCGGCTTTATGCGGCCGGCTGTCTCCGGCGATTTTTCGCAAACCAGGAAAATCGTGCGTTCCACGGCTTCGCGCTGTTGTCCGTCAACCGTTAGCAACAGTTTCACCAATCGCGAAATATCCGTATCGTCGGGATCGGCAATTCCTTGCAGTGCCGCCAACGCTGGCTCATAAACTTTTGGATCTTTTTGAGCGGCAATGGCCAAAATAGGATCGATTGCCTCGTAACATTTGAGATCCGTCAACACAACAAACGCCGAATTGCGAATTTCCGGCCGATTCGCAAGTGCAGCCAACATTGCTTTGACTACGGTTTCACGTGGAAGCCGTTCGAGCGATTTTTGGGCGGCTTCGGCAACTTTTCCGCCCTTGGCCAGAAGATCCACCAACAAGGCGATGTTCGATTCATCGCCGATTTGTCCTAAAAGGCGAACGCCTACCAATTGCATCTCGGGTTTATCGCCACGAACGGCCGATAACACCATCGGCAACACGGCCTTGCCTTTGCGTTTTGCCAACACTTCCATCAAACCTAACTGACTTGCGTCGGGCAAGTCGGCCAACTTGGCTGCAAGACGATCGAGTTCGGCCTCGGGCAATGCCGCCAGACGTTCCGCCGCCACAACACGTTGGTCGGCATCCTCGCTGCTGATCCACGCCAATATCGTTTCCGTTTGGGCTTTATGGGATTTGAGCAAAACAAGGAATGCGGCGCGCCGCACGCCCGTCGGTTGCCCTGCCTCGGACAGTTTTGCGTAAATCGCTTGCGATTGTTCTACCTTACCCGCGGCGGCCAAGGCCTCGGCACAGCGCAACAAAGGAATCGCAGCGGCCAAAGGCATCGGATTGGCGGCTTTTGCTGTTTGTTGTTCTACAAAGGCGATTGCTTCGGGATTAGCGATATTGCCGAGTGCCCACAACGCGGCGGCCGCAATTTTGGCATCCTTGGCCCCAGCAAGCTCCTTCAATTTTCGCACCGACCGAACATCCTTCCGCGCGGCAACCGAATTGATCGTGCCGATCAGCAAATCGCCATGCAAAGTATCGAGTGCAGCCCGCAAAGCCGCGAGGGATTGCTCGCCGGGGATTGCTTCCAAGGCATACAGCGCCATTTGCGATGTTTCCGGCTTTGCCAACATTCGCGTTAAGATCGCCACTTCGGCCGACATGCCCACCTGCCGTAGCTGGCAGCAAATATATTGCTTCGCCGCGGGCGTAGTGCTCGGAGCTTCCAGCAAGGCAGCCAATCGCGCGGCACACGCCGACCGCGTAGCCGGAGTGGCCATCGCTTTGATCACTTCGCGGTCCATTGCCAACAGAGCGGACATGTCCTGCCCGTACTGGTATGTTGGCAAGGCCTTCCACGCCTCATCGGCCGACATCTCAGCGGCTATTGCCGGCAACGTTGGCATCAGCACCAAAGATAGCAACAGCGATAATCCAATTAAGCGTAACATGGCTATTTATCCTTGACGGAGGGAGAACTATTTTGTCAATTGTTAATCAGTTGTCAGTTGTCAGTACTAAGTACTCGTCGGGGCTGGCTTTGCTTATCGTACCCTATACGCCTGCATTCCAACGCTAAATCGTCCAAGGGCTGCGGTTGGGACGCGATAACATCTCGTTGGCCGGCTCGTCGCCGACGAAGCGATCCTGCGTCGGATCCCATTTCAACTTGCGACCGAGCCGCAGACAAATGTCGGCAACATTACCCAGTGTGCTTGCCGCATGGCCTGCTTCGATATTCGAAACGGGATCTTGCCGGGTGCGGATACAGCGGAAGAAATCGGCCGTATGCGTTGTATAACCGGGAGCGGCATGATCGCCCGCACTGTGGCGAAGTACCTTCTCGCCCGGTTTCAACTTCACGGTCAGCAACGATGCCGGTTCGGCCCAGATGCCTTCGCGAGCGACGCGCACCCAGCCTTGGTCGCCGATAAACTTGCAGCCGATTTCGCTGCCGCCTTCCACGCCGACGCTTGTATAAAGCATCTTGAGTCCGCTGGCCCACCGCAGATTGGTTTTCCATGAAATCCACGTATCGGTCATACCGCTGGTGGGTAAATGTCCGGTTCCTTCAATTTCAAATGCCTTATCGAACACTTCCGGACATCCCCAGCCGGCAATGTCCAGGTAATGCACGCCCCAATTCGTGATGAATCCGGCGCAGTAATGCGAAATCATGTACATCGCTAGCCATTCGCAGCGTTTCTTGTCGAATGGGATCATCGGCGCAGGGCCGGTCCACATGTCATAATCGAATCCCTCGGGCGGATCGCACGGCGGCTCGGCCGGATAATCACAGCCCGGCGGCCCGCCGACTTCGATCGAATGGATCTTTCCAAGATATCCGTTGACCGCCAATTCACATGCCAGGGAAAAGATCCGCCAACTGCGCTGCATCGTGCCCGTTTGGAAAACACAGCCGTGACGTCGGACCGCATCGCGCACCTTGATGCCGTCGGCAACCCATCGCGTGATCGGCTTCTCGCCGTAGATATCCTTGCCGGCCTCGATGGCCCGGTTGTAAACCACGCCATGCCAATGATCGGGCACGCAGCCCCAAACGGCATCGATATCTTTGCGGGCCAAAAGGTCGCGGAAATCGTTGTAGATGTCGCAGCCCTTGAACTTCTGTTGGCCAACGCGGCCTGCATAAAAATCGTTGACGCTCTTTTGCGCTGCCAACGCCCGCTCGCGACGGCAATCGGCGATGGCCACCACCTGATGATCGGGCAAAGGCTTCATCGAGTTCCACGAATCGGTGCCACGATTGCCCATCCCCAACATTCCGATCGTGATGCGTTCGCTGGGGGCGAGTTGATTATCCAACCCCAAAGCCGACGCAGGGATAATGCCTGGCGCCGCGGCTGCCGCCATTGCACCCACGACAAACCGCCGTCGTGAAAGCAGAAGACCGTTTGTATTCTTAACGTTTATCATTTTTTCTCCTCGGTTGGATTCGCCCACAAGGAATCAATCAGCTCGACGGTCCGATTGACGAGTACTTGCCCACCTTCGGGCCCAATGGTGCTGCTTTGCACAATTGCGCTGTAGCCGCCGCCGCGCACCGCGCGCTCCGTCGGCAAGTAACAGAATTCACCGCCGCTGGCCAATTGAATGATGAAGGTCTGATTTGCTCGGCTTCTGGCTTTCATTTGAATACCGTAATCATTGAACAGCTCAAACGTATTCGTGCAAACCACCGCATCACCGATCCGAATGACGTGAATGTCGATGTCTCGGGTGGGATGTGGATTCTTCTTTTGTTCTTCGTAGCGTTCCAGAACACGCCCGTTCCAAGCCCTTGCCATATTGGTCGGCTTTTCGCGTTCAAATTCCGCCTTGATCGCGGCATATTCCGCATCCGTAACCAACCGCGTCGGTAGTCGCACCATCTCGGTCTTGTGGATGAGCGGAACGTCGGCACGTCGATCATTTTTCACCGTTTCGTAGGTTTCATCGACGGCCGCGACGATCCGGCGTGCGATTTCCTCAAGCCTCGACAGCTTTCGCAATTCCCGCATCCGATCCTCGGCAGTGCTGCATTGATGCACGGGGCCTTTGCCGATCATGGGATGTGGAGAAAGGTCGCCGGCCGCGCCTGTCCAACCCAAAACACAAACGTCCGCTCCATAACGCTTGTGAATCATCTCGCGCACCGGATGCCAAAAATCGGCATTGAGGCTGCTCAATCCCTCAACCTCTTGCGAAGGACACACCACGTTAATCGTCATTGCCACGAGCTTGCCCGCTTCGTCCCAGAAGAACATCGAACCGATATCGTGATCGACATAGCCTTCGAGGCCGCGAAAGTCAGGCTGATTCGTTTGTCCATACATCACCGAACTGCCGTTCGCATAGGTAGCCCGACGGTTTTCGGCAACCGCCGCATGACCTAGCCCCCAAGTGAAGCTGCCCGGCTTGCGTGCTTTCCATGCTTTTTCAACCGCTTCGGCAATGCGATCGGCCGCAAATACACAGTATTCCGTCGGCTGCATGACGCCTTCCTTGGGAATGTCGTAGATGCCTTCCCTCGTCACCGGCGCCGTGTGCGTATGCGTGGCGTTCAAGAACATCTTTTTCAGGTCGAAATCCGGCAAACGTTTTTGCACTGCCTTTTGAACCTGATCGAACATAATGTCGGAAATTACCACCAGGTCGCACGATACCATGACGGCCTTGTCGAGCGAGCGTTCGCCCGACTTCGATTCCAAAACAAGCACATTGGCCGTGATCGGCGTATCGGCCTTTTGCGAAACTCGCAGGCCGAACTGGCCGTCCAAAGCAGCGGGCTTCGGCGGCGTGATGTCGGCCGTGGCAGCACCCACCAACAATTGGCCGGCCATCGATACTGTTGTCACGGAAAGCAGGCATAGCAACAGGCCCGCAGTGACTATCGGTCGATTCAACATCGGTGATCTCCTGATTTTGTTAGTTGTATTCTTATGGAATGCGAAGTCTCGGCCGGCGTTCGACCGTAGCCTATTGGTTTGCAGTTGGTTTTGCCCACAGCGATTTGATCGCCTCTACGGTCTTGTCGACGAGCATTTGCCCGCCCTCGGGACCAACGGTGTCGCTCATGACCGTCGCGCTGTAGTTGTTCATGGGTTCGGTGGTTAGTCTGCCTACCGCAACTGCTCGTTGCGTCGGCAAGTAGCCATTGCCGGCAGAAGGGCTGGCCAATTGGATCAGGAAGGTCTGATCGGCCGGGCTGCGGGCTTCGATACGTACACCATAGTCAAGATACAACTCGAACGGATTGGTGGCGATGGCCACGTCACCTAACCGAAGCACGTGTATTTCTACCGTGCAGGTACGATCGCCCTTTTGTTGGGTCAGGTAACGTTTGCATACGCTTCCATAGTGATTATAAATCCACGTATCCCATCCGTTTCGCTCTTTTTTGGCATCAATGCCGTCGCATACCTTTTTCGCAATGGCATATTCGGTATCCGTGACGAGCCACGCGGGTACTTCAATTTGCCGAACTAGGTGGGCCAGTGGGACGTCCGTGCGAATATCCTTCGCCATCAAATCAGCGACATCGAAAAACGCATCGGCGATCCGGCGGCCCAACTCCTGGGTTCGAGTCAGGCCGCGAAGTCGATCCATGCGTGCCTCGCTCTTTTTGCGATAAGACAAATGGGGACACTGATCGCCCGCCGGTGAGCAGAAGCCGAGCACGCACAATTCCTTGCCATACCGCTGGCGGAGCGACTCACGCGCATAGTGCCAAAAATCGGCGCTCACGACAGTATCGCCTTGAGACATCTGGGCAGTACATGCCAAGGTGATGGCCGTCGCCTTGAGTTGTTTCTTTTCGTCATAAAAGCAGAGGATGTCGACTCCGTGGTCTTCGTAGCCCTCAAAATGGCGAAATTTGGGGTCATTGGCATCGCTTAGCATTCCGACATGGCCGTCAGCAAACGTAAGGCGGCGATTGTGGCCCACCACGGCGTGCCCTAGTCCCCAAGAAATGGCCCCCACGGCTCGACTTTCCCATGCCTTCACAACCGCCTTGGCCATTCGCTCATAGAGAAACGGAATGTAGTCTTTCGGCTGCATGGCCTTCCCATAGGAGTTTTCATCGTAGGCATTCTGCCTTAACACGGGCGACGAATGGGTATGCGTTGCGGCCAGAACGAGCTTGTTGATATCGAACCCGGGCAAACGGGCGGCCATGTGCTTGCGAAATCCATTTTGGATTTCGGGGGTGATGAAGCACAAATCACAGGAGATTAGAATCGTCTGATCGATCACGCGATCGCCCTCTCGCGACTCCAAGGCTAATACATTGGCTGTCAGAGGATTATCAATCTTATTGGTAAGCCGCACGGTTTGGAAACCGGTGAGCGCCACCGGCAGCGGGGGCGTGATATCGGCTGTGGCCGCGCCGATCCAAAGTTTGGCTTTCGTTGTCAACGTTTCGGCAGCGAACGTGGCAGCAGCCTCCACTAGTGTGATGATTGCCACGGCGGCCATCGCACTGACGAAAAATCGGCATTGCAAATGTCCGCGGTTCTTCTCGGTCATTTGTGAGCAACGGTGGTCACCCATCAGCGATTCCTTTACAACAATTCTCGTAGGTCTTTTCTCATTGCGGCGGTTTTCATGTCACGCTCCATGGTGCACGGCCAGCCGGGAGGCTCAGTAGCCCATTGGCTTCGTCATCGCCAGTGAATCGCTCGACGGACGGATCCCACTTTAACTTCCGCTTTACCTGGCAAGCGATGTATCCAAGTTGTGCAACCGAACTCGAACGGTGGCCCACCTCTGCATCTTCCAAGGTTTGTTTACGAGTTTTCACACAGTTCAGAAAATTGCGTTTTTCGTTCTCCAATACGAATGGGAACTCCTCCGGCTTAACTTCGGCCGTTAGAATCGACTTCGGTTCCGCCTCCAGACGATCTGGTGCATACCACGCACAAATCCAACCGTCAGTCCCCTCAAAACGCACATGGACGGGCTCATTTTCTTTGGTGTTGCGGTAGAACAGTTCCACGCCGTTGGCGTAACGATAATGGAGATCGAAGTTGAGTAGAACGTTCCATAGTCCGTCAACTGGCGGAAATTCACCATGGCCCTCGATTTCCACCGGACCCGTGCGTTCCGTGTTGTTTCCCCATTGGACGGTATCCAGAGGGTGATAACCCCAATTGCATATCCCGCCGTCGCAATAGGTCCGATTTCCATACCATCCCGGCCGATCATATCCGGCGACACTCTTTCGTGAGTGGACTCGGTTCTCCGTATACGGCACAAGCGGCGTTGGGCCAAGCCACATGTCGTAATCCAATTCGGGAGGGATGGGCATCGTCGGCTCCATGGGAAGTGGCTTATTCCAGCATGGCGCCACGGTCCGAATGACCTTGAGTTGTCCTATCTTGCCGCTGCGAACCAAACTCACCGCCTTGAACCAAGTTGGATTGGAGCGGAACTCGCTGTCGGTTCGGAACACACACTTGGCCTTCGCCGCAGCGTCAGCCAGAATTCGGCCATGAGCAATGCATAGCCCGATCGGCTTCTCACAGGCAACGTCCTTCCCTGCCTTGATCGCTGCCAACGCAATGGGAACGTGCCAGTGATCGGGTGTCGTAATCATCACCGCATCGATATCCTTGCGGGCAAGCACCTCGCGAAAATCGGTTGTGCGGAAGCAATTCTTCAGCGTGTCGAGATCGAACTTATTGCCTCGCGCACTCGAAACGGCGGCAGAATTGTCCTTGCTCACTTGAAGACGCCAACGGTCAACATCGCACAGGGCGACAACCTGAGCGTCGGGAGCGCGCATGAAAACCGGCAGATTATGCGCAAGCGACTGCCTTCCCAAACCGATCATCCCCACACCGATCCGGTTGCTCGGGGCGACATTGCCATCCGCCCCCAAGGCCGAGGCCGGAATGATCGAGGGAGCTACGAGTCCCGCGCCTAGTGCGGCGCCGGTTGTCGCCAAGAAACGCCGTCGCGAAACTGTTCGGTTGCCGCCCATAAAACGGTTATTGCCTGCGTGAAACATATTGGGTTTTCTCCGATAATTACCAGATGAGTTATCACTTCATCGCGACCAAATCTTCAGCCGTCTTGTTGAAGTATGCAATGCACTCGGCCACGTTCTTTTCAACGTCGGCCGATTGCTGGCTGTCGAATTCAATTCCAAATACGCCTTGAAAACGTTGTCGGTGCAATTCCTTAAGTATACCAGAAATGTCGCCTTTGCCTGTCCCGAACGGGACGCAGACTCCCTGCTCGTTCACATCCTTCAGATCGAACGTTAGGATGCGTTTTTGTATTTTTTGCAGGGTTTCGATGGGATTCAAGCCCGATCGGGCCCAATGGCCCGTATCGCAACAGGCGCCGATCCATCGGCTGCGCCCCTCGAACATCTTCATCAGATCATCCGGCTGCCAATGCGGCGAGGGCTTGGCATGGCTGTGGATCGCCACTTGAATATGATATTCCTCGCAAAGCTTTTCCAACATGCCCAGCGATTCGATCGGAGGCTCGCCATCCACGGTTTCGATGCCCATCTCGCGAGCAAAATCAAATAACTTGCGGGTAGGCCCTTCCTCGGCCAGTCCTCCGCAATAACAGCATGGTATCTTGACTCCCGCGTCGGCCAACCGTTTCTTTGTTTCCACTCGATCGCCAGCCGACATATTTTCGCTGAACACGACATCCGCCTTCGCAGAGGAAAGCTTCTGCCAGTTGAAGCCCACAAGGTTCTTCAGCCCCAGTGATGCGACTTTGTCGACGGTTTCAAAAAACGTAAGATGGTTGAAACTGTAGGCACAGCATCCTAAACGCCAACCGAGCTGTTCAGCGGCAACATGACACGAAGTCTTTTCCGCCGCTAGCAACGGTTGCAGGACACGACTCCCGCATACAGTCGCAGCGACGATGCCCGTCGAGCGCAAAAACCTGCGACGATTCATGCATGTCATATTGTTGAACTCCAGAGGATGAAATCGCCGAGAATCAATTCGAAAGAACTTAAAATTCTATTTTAGCCACGGATAAACACAGTTGCACGCAAATTTGCGCCTATTTCATCACTCCAAGGGGATTAACCTTGAATTTCCGTGTGTATCCGTGGCTTTTTCAGGTATGTTTTATCGTAGGTGGGAAGTAGAGGGCAAGCGAATCAACGTTAAATGAACTCGCGTAAATGCTTGATGCTCCGATCCGCCTGTTCGATCGAGCCGCACTCGACCGAAAATACGATGTCGCGAGGGCATCGCTTGGCAATCTCGATGATACGCCGCCAATCGATCACGCCGTCGCCGCAGGCACAACCGACGGGAGTGCCGGAGACCTTGCCGCGTTCGGCGCTCGAATGCTCCACGCTGATATCCTTGGCGTGCAAATGTACTGAACGTTCGACGACGCGCTCGAACCAGGCATAGGGATCTTGGCCCGCAAGGTAGGCATTGCCGGTGTCGAGGTTGATGCCGATCGAGGGTGACGGCACGAGATTGTAAATCTTATCGAGTCCCTCGGGCGTGCGGGAATACTGCGAGTGGCATTCCAGCCCAATCATCACTCCGCGCCGCTCGGCAACCATCGCCGCTTCATAGAGCGTGTATCGCATCAACACGTAATCTTCAGCTTCGGTAGTCCATGGGGCCTTGATGCCTTCATCGGTGTTGACCACCGGTGCGCCGCATTCGGCGGCATAGCGAATGGCCATTTTCAGATATTCGCCGTGGTAGTCGGGCCGGCATACGGGGCCGTGGGCCTGAAGCGCGGAGATTTTCAATCCCCGATCTTCGCACATCTTGCGCATCACCAGCGGATCATTAAACATCGAAACGGTGTGATAATAGCCGGCCTCGCTCATCAACTCGCGTCCGAAGTGGACCATGGGCTCGACATATTCGTAGCCCATTTCGGCCGCGCGGTCGAGTCCCCACTCGAATGGCTTGTCATGATGGCGGGTGGCTTCCAAATTCATTCCCAAGGCGATACGTCCCACGTTTTACTCTCCGTTGTAGGTCTTGCTGTCATTGCCAGAATCACTTCATTCATCGTAGTTCCCACAATTCATGTTGTCGATGGACATTTGCGCATTCCGATAGCACAGATGCGCAATCTCAAATACGTCCACGAATCGCCATTAGGGATGAACATTTATTAGGAGTAGCGGCCTTTTCATCGGATTTTCCAACTCCTCGAACGATTTGCCCTTCGATTGTCTTCGTAGTACAATAGCGCATATCGCAGTAAAAGACGGGACAAATCCATGGCCAAAGGCATACCAAGGGTCGCACTGCTGGTCGAGACGTCGCTGGGCTACGGCCGGGCGTTGTTGCGGGGCGTGATGCGCTATGCCCGATTGCATGGTCCCTGGGCTTTTTACCTTCAGCCGGGCGATTTACGTCAACTTTTACCCAAAATGGAGGAGTGGGGCGGCACCGGCATTATCGCGCGCATCGAAACATCCGAGGTGGCACGCGCCGTATTGGCTGCCCGATTGCCGACCATTGCCTTAGACCTCAATCAAGAGCAGTTGGATCCGAAAAATCCATTGTCACGGCTATCCGAAGTGCGGCCTGACTCGCACAAAGCAGGACGATTGGCCGCCGAACACCTTTTAGAACGCGGCTTTCGCAGCTTCGCCTTCGTCAGCGTCTGGGGCGATTATCCCTGGTCGTTGCTACGCCAGGCAGGTTTTGCGGAACGCTTGAATGAAGCGGGCTTTGCTTGCGACAATTTCCCCATGCCCCGCGCTCCGCGCGACCGTCGTTGGGGACGCGAACAGGCGATTTTGGCCTCTTGGCTCAAGCAACTGCCCAAGCCGCTTGGCATCATGGCCTGCGACGATGATCGCGGCCGCCAGATTCTCGAAGCCTGCCGGGCTGCCGGCTTGATCGTTCCGCAGGATGCGGCCGTCGTGGGCGTCGATAACGATGAATTGCTCTGCGAACTCTCCGATCCCACGCTGTCGAGCGTCGCCCTGAACACCGAGAAGGCTGGTTACGAGGCCGCTGCACTGTTGGATGCCTTGATGGCCGGGCGAATTCGGAAACCGCAACGCATTTTGGTCGATCCCGTTCGCGTGGTAGCGCGGCGCTCCACCGATACACACGCCACCGAGGATCATGATCTGGCGCAAGCCGTGCGATTTATCCAAGACAATGTCGTGCGTCCCATTGGCGTTCGCGACGTGGTCGAGTGCGTCGGCTGCTCGCGCCGTTCGCTCGAATTGCGATTCCAACGACATCTTGGCCGGTCGATCAACGATGAAATCCAGCAGATACGCATCGAGCGCGCGAAGAATCTGCTGGCGGAAACCGATCTTACCGTAGCCGACATCGCCGAAACGCTGGGATTCAGCAGTTCGAACTATATGATTCGACTGTTTCGTCGGAAGGTCGGCATTTCGCCGGCTGCCTACCGCCTACGGCTGCGACAGCCTCAAGAGTAATGGCAAACGCCCCCATCCGCGTCTTACTGGCGCAACCATTTTTTCCAGTTCTCGCCAAATTGCTCGGCATTTTCCTTCGTAACAGGCACGAGTGGAGAAATATCGAAAATATCCTTCGGATCTTTGCCGTGAATCACCTTGTCGGCCAATAGCTCGATGGCACGTTGTCCCCAGCCATAGGTCTGTTGAGCGTAAAGATTCGCGACAACGCCTTTTTGCAGATAGGGCAACTCGGCTGGAAGGGCGTCCATAGCGACGATTTTCACCTTGCCCGGTTCCCATTTCATCAGGGCGTCGGTAAACAAGCTCCAAGAGCCGATCATGGCCCAGCCGTCGATATCGGGATTTGCGGTTTGCACTTCCTCGATTTTCGCGGCCGCGTCTTGCGGTATTTCCTTGCTGTAATACACGCCTCGTATTTCGATGTTCGGATATTTCTGGGCTTCTTCCCGCGCGCCGCGGATGCGGGCTTGGATATTCGCGGCGTTTTGATTTCCGCCGGGAATCGCGACGACATGCTTGCCCGGCCCCAAAATTTTCGCCAACTCGGCCATAATGGTTTTACCGCAATCGACGTCGTCCGTTCCGTGGTAGCAGAACCGTTTGCTCTTCGGAGCGTCGGAATCGAAACATAAAACAGGCACGCCCTGTTCAACCGCCTTATTGATCGACGGCGTAACGACATCGGCAATCGAGCAACTGATGCCGATGCCGTCGATGCCTTGTAGCACAAGCTGTTCGATGTAGTCGGCCTGGAGCTTGGCATCCTCTTCGTTCGGTGTTTGCCATACGACCTTGATTTTCATGCCTAGCTTTTTGCTCAACTCCTCGGCCGCATCTTCCGCACCGGTCCTGGCGGACTGAAAAACGGGATTCGCCTGACTTTTTGCGATGAGTGCAAAGCGATACTCCGTTTTTTTGCCGGGCGTTGGCGATTTTGACGAGCCGGAGCTTGCTGAATGCGAAGAGCCGCAACCGACGATGGCGGTTGTTAGGAGACACGAAATTACAAGTAATAATTGCCGTTGGTAGGATGTCATCATGGATTTCCCGTGCATGAATAGTTTTTTTACGTGAAGTCTCTAGCGGC
>CAYWGR010000021.1:0-20338 GCA_964458015.1 uncultured Planctomycetaceae bacterium | reverse complement strand
GCGATGAATCGGCGTTCCCGCAGTTTAGCGTTTATCTGGTCAAAGACCACGGCCAATACGATCACGACGCCGATAATGATTTGGCTATAGTTTTGGTCGATTTGCAGAATAATGATGCCGTTGTTGATGATTTGGATGATTAGTGCGCCCAGCAACGCGCCGAGTACGGTGCCGCGGCCGCCGTTCAAGCTTGCACCGCCGACGACGGCCGCCGCGATTACGTCGAGCTCATAGCCTTTGCCGGCATCGGAAGAGGCGGAACCGTAATAGCCGAGCATGATCATCGCGGCGATTCCGGCCGTCAAACCGGAAATGGCGTAAACCTTCAGTTTGATCCATCCTACCGGCAGCCCACTGAAGCGTGCGGCTTCTTCGTTGCCGCCTGCCGCATAGATTTGCCGCCCGCCAACCATTGCACTAAGATAAACGGCCGTCAGAATCGTCACGGCGAGCATGATTGCCATCGGCACGGGATAGAGATTCGAGCCGAATTCGCGGCGGATCAAGCCGTCGGTAAACGCTTCGGGAAACGACGTATAAGCCTGCGCCTTGGTGATGACAAACGCGATGCCGCGATAGACGGCCATTGTGCCCAGCGTGATGATGAACGGATGGACTCGCAAAAAAACGACCATTGCTCCGTTTGCCAGTCCGCAGAGCAGCCCGATTCCGAGACACACGAGAATGCCCGACGGAACAACCCACGTGGGCGATGCCCCGGCGCCAGGGCCGGTTGGTCCGAAATAGCGGAAAAACATAGCTCCGCCAACTGCTGCCAAGCAATACGTGGAGCCGATGGAAAGATCAATGCCGCCGGTGATGATGACCAACGTTACGCCGATCGCCATAATGGCGAAGAACGAGGTGTTTTTCGCCAGTTTGTCGAGATTATCGGCCCGAAGGAACTTATTGACGGTTTGCACCTGTCCTGTTTCGTGATTGCGAACTTCCAGATTGCCGCCGAACACGGTCAGCAAGATCGACAAAATCAGAACAACGCCGATCAGCCCGGTTTCCTTGCCGCGTAACAGATTGGAAAATAAAGAATTCACGAGGATACTCCCGCCATAAGATGCATAAGCCGATGTTGCGTGGCATCGTCGCGGCCGACCTCGCCTGCTAGATGTCCCTCGCGCAGCACGAGGATGCGTGTGCTCAGATTTAGTATTTCCGGCAGTTCCGAGGAAATCAACAGCACTGCGCGGCCCAAGGCGGCCTGCTGGTCGATGATCGCATGGATTTCGCTTTTTGCGGCAACATCAACGCCGCGCGTCGGTTCGTCGAGAATCAATACGTCGCCGCCCCGGGCAAACCATTTGGCCAAGACGATTTTCTGCTGGTTTCCGCCCGAAAGCGTCGCGGCAGCCACCTCGGGCGAGCTAGCGTTGACTTGCAGATTCTTGAACTGTTCGGTTACCAAGTTCCACTCGTTGCGAAATCGCAAAAAACTCCACAGCCGAAGACACTCCGCGCGCCGTGAACACCAGGGACAACGCAACATCCGTCCCCAAACGCCGCGACCACCGGGACAATGCAGGCTGGAAAGCGACACGTTCCTCCGGCAACTCATATCGAGCACCAACCCCTGCCGTTTGCGATCCTCCGGCACGAGTCCGATGCCTTCGGCCATCGCCTGCCGTGGCGAGTTCAACGGGAGACGGCGATTGCGCACAAACACCCGTCCCCGTGCTTTCGGATCGAGCCCGAACAGCGCCAAGGCGATTTCGCTTCGCCCCGCGCCGACCAAACCGGCCAAACCGACTACTTCGCCGGCATGAACCGAGAAGCTGATGTCGCGGAATTTGCCCGGCGAGCTTAGCGATTCAATCTTGAGCAGTTCCGGCCCACGCGGCTTCGTGCCGTGGATGGGATAGAATCGCTTCAGATCGCGCCCGATCATCATGCGGACCAGTTCGTCGGTCGTTGTTCCAGCCAGGGGGCGTGTTTCCACATGTTCGCCGTCGCGCAGCACGGTGACGGCGTCGCACACCTTAAAGATCTCTTCCATCCTGTGCGAAACATAGATGATCGTCGTCCCTTCCGCACGCAACTGGGCGATGAGCTGGTAAAGTCGCTCGGTCTCGGGCGTCGAAAGCGAACTGGTCGGCTCGTCCATGACGATCAGTTTCGCACCGACCAGCAAAGCAGATGCAATCTGAATGAGCTGGATTTGGGCGGTCGAGAGTCGGCCTAGTTCGTCATGGGCATTGCAGCCGGCGCCGACCTGGTCGAGTAGTTCCCGGGCCTTTCCGAACATCGTTCGCCGATCGACCACCGGACCGCGTCGCGGCAGTTGTCCGAGGAAAAGATTTTCGGCCACCGAAAGATTCGGACAAGATGCCAACTCCTGATGCACCATCGCTATGCCGGCCCGTCGGGCATCCAACGGCGAATGAAACCGCCGGACAATGCCATCGAACTCGAATTCTCCGCCATCCGGCTTATGAATGCCCGCAAGAATTTTGCCCAAAGTGCTTTTACCGGCGCCGTTTTCACCCATCCAAGCTTGGCACGATCCGCGCGAAACATCAAACGTAACGCCGCGGAGCGCCGCGACGCCGGGAAACCACTTGGCGATCGAACGGAATCGGACGATGGACTGCTGGCTAATCAATGCCTAAACTCGCTGGATTTTGGTCGGCACTTATTTTATGGAACACACAGGCTTCTACTGGATTCTCCATTGTAGTATGCCCCCGGACCATTCTTTTTGCAATTGAACTTCAATCCGAATGGCCGAAGTTTCCACGGGGGTAAAAGTCGTGTGGTTATACTGGTCGAGCTTGGTCCCGTATTCCGAGGCATTGGCGACCGGTTTCCATGCGTCGCCGTCTTGATACAATACCCGCCAAGATTGTGGCACGCGACAGTGGCGTTGCAGTTTCGTTTCATCCCACCAATAAACATCGACGGCCGACACGCGGCGAGGTTTGGCAAACGAATACTGCACCCATTTGCCGGTGCCGCGGTGGTCCCACCATGTAAAACGCGGAACCGTTTGGTCGGCCGAGCTTTTCGGCTCATGGTGATCGAGGAAAGCATCAACCGAGTCGGACGGACAGCAATATGAGGCCGAAGGCTCGATTAAACCAGAGGGGCGGCAAGCGTCCGCCGTGCGCGGCAGCCAGACGCTCATCCGCGTCGGCCCTCGGTTGGCGTTGGCGTAATACGGCGTTAATGTCAAAGGAACAGGCCGAATTTTCGGTTCATCGTGAAAAATAGCGGATGCCGTTCCACGCAACGCAACAACTCCGCCGAGCAAATCCTTGTCAAATTCCGAGTTCCAAGAGGTCTTGTCGTCGATGAAGCGATTCTTAATATCGTCGAATTCGTTTGTCGATTCCAAGCAATAAACCACGGGGCCACGCATGATCGCCACCCGGTTGGCATCTGCCTTGACTGCCGCATGAGCCAAAATCCGCCGTACCGGCATGTTCATCGTCAGCTCAACGGTATCGCCGTCTTTCCATTCGCCCGGCAAGCGGGCATAGCCGCGTATAATGTTGATTCGATCCAAGGGCTTGCCGTTCACCTTGACCGCAATCGCGCCTGTTGCGGGGCGTTCCACCGACGTATAAAGATCGTCCGGTTTCGACTCGCCTTGACACCAGCCTGGCACGCGTAAACAGAGATCAAACGCGGCCGGCTTATCGCACTTCAGAGAGAACGAAACATTGCCGTCCCAAGGATAGCGGGTGCGTTGTTCGATGCCGATCTTAGAGCCGGCCACCTCAACCGATGCCGTGGATCCAATAAACAGGTTGATATCGAGTTCCTTTGGTCCCACGGCATAAATATAGCCGGGCATCGCGCCCATCAGTTTCAGGAACATCGGGGGACAGCAAGGGCAGCCGTGCCATGCCCAACGTTCGCTTTTATTCCGAACGTCCAATGGATTCTGATAGTAGTAAGTGTCGCCCTTGAGGCTCACGGCGCAAAGAGCGCCGTTATACAAAACCCGCTCCACTTCGTCGAAATAATGAGCGTCGCCGTTCAATAAATTCATATTGCGGCTGAAAAACGCGGAGCCAATCGCCGCGCAGCTTTCCAGGTATCCATCGTTGGGCAAAATATAGTCGGCCGCGAACGCCTCGTACTCGGCCGTCGCTCCAACGCCGCCGGTGATGTACATGCGGCGGTTGGTCATGTTGCGCCAAAGTCGTTCCGCGGCCGTGCGATAATCGTCGCGCCCATTGATGGCAGCCAGCGAACTCAGTCCGGCACACATCAAGGTTGCACGGACCGCGTGGCCTTCGATCGTCGATTGCTGCATGACCGAAATATGATCTTGCGTATAGGAATTCTCAAAGCCGATCCATTTTGCGCGACCCGCATGATTGCCGCGATACTCGATCCAAAACTCCGCCAGTTTCAGGTATCGGTTTTCATCCACGGGAAACGGCATTTTCTTCTTCAATTCCGGCTGTTCGTGAAACAGACGATACAAATTCGCGGTTGCTTCCTCGGAAAGGGCGTGCCCCGGAATGACGTTTTTCCTGGGCGGCGGCCCCATCACATCGCACATGTGATTCGCCAGCCTGGCTGCTACCTCCAGTAATTGCGTTTTGCCCGTGGCACGATAATAATGTACTCCCGCTTCGATCAATGCACCGGCATTATAGACGTCGTGCTGGATGATATCGTTGCCTCCATTAAGCCCCCAACGATGATCCGGCTCCAGTAGCGTCGTCCATGTGTTCAGGTAGCCGTCCGGCGACTTGGCCTGCGCGGCGGCAATGTGTTCAATGTAATCGTCAATCCTCTTTTCCACAGCCGGGTCGGGTTTCGCCGCCAAAAAATCGGAGATGCCGCGAATGGTTTCATAGAGCAAACCGTCGAGAAATGAGGGGCCCGCATGATCGCCCTTCAAACCGTCTCGCACGCGGTCGAAGTTGCGAATGGCGCCGTCTTTTTCGAATTTCGCAAGAACATCTGGAATCGTAACTTCCTGCCAGACTTTCCGTTTGGGCGACCAAAACGCATCGTCGATCACAACCTGTTGAATCGTTATCGGCTTCAGCTTTGGATAGGTTGTCTCTTCGGCCGAAAGAAGGCCGACGGTCAAGGCAGTCGTCACGGCAATGCCAATGTATAGACAAACCTGGGGTATTGCCGGAAGATTATGTTTATTTCGCATGATCAATATCGCGTTGCGCGACTTACTCCCATCTAATGATTGTATAGGAATTCGGTAGGAAGGTATAGGAAGTTTTGCCGTTCTGCAGGCCATGCCGCCATTGGCTTTCGACGGGCTGTATCTTAGGCGGTACGCCCGGCTCATTCACATCGCCGATCGCGCCGCTCAACGTCAGCACCCGGGCCGAAGCATTCGCCGCGCTGAAGCCATCGATTTGGATTTGCGACGACAGGGGCTTGCCTTCGAGGTTTACGACCTGAAGTTGAACGGTCTTGCCGCTTGCGTCGGCCGTGGCGGTTACGTCCAGTGCATTGCCGGGGCTTTGTACCTCCGCCCGCACGCATTTCGGTAAATAGCAGCGAGAGACCATCTGTGTGACATAATACGGCGGTTGTCCCCAAACGCGCGATGGATCGAGGAACAAGAGCCCCTGGTCCCAGCCGTTATCGTTCTGGCGATAGGGTTGTAAACAGTTGGCCGAGCAAGCAATCGGTACGCCTAGCCGCATGAGTTCGTTCGTTGCCCTGGCATTGCCCAGGGCACGTCCCAGGTCGTGTTTATTGAACGAATTATACTCGAAAACAACAACCTGATACTTTGCGCCCGGGCTGATTTTTCCCAATGCTTCGATAAAGCTTGGTACGCCCAATAGCCCTTGCCAATCGCGAGGAAATTCCGTGCCAATATGAACGTCAAACCATACTTCACGATTGTGTTGCTTTGCCAAATCGAGAATCTTTTTATGGGCCGCCAAGCTGGATACGACCGGCGAACCGGTGAATTTGTAGGGATCCACGATCTTCTGCGAGTAAATCAAATCGCCCACGACGAGGATCAATTGAGCGTCTTTGGCCCACATCGCTTTGGCCACGGGCTCGAACCGTTTCCAATAGGCCTCGTCTACCACTTCCTCGTTGCCGATCTGGATGTACTTCAGCCCATAGGGCTTCGGATGTCCATCGGCGGCGCGGCGTTTGCCCCACGTGCTGTCGGCCGGTCCGTTGACGTACTCCACGAAGTCGGCCATATCCTGGGGTTTCTCAAAGCTGTTGAGGGCCGGAATGCTCAAGAAACCGGCTGCTTCGCAAAAATCGAGGAAATCCAGGATGCCCCAGCCGTTGGTCGCATACTGATACCAAAATCCCTTATAGATAGGCCGGCGGTCGCGAGGTCCGATCATTTTCTTCCATTGGTATCCTGGCGCGTTGATCATCGTGCCGCCGTATCGCAAAACCGTCAACCCTTGGGCCACCAACGCGTCGCCTACGTCCTTGCGAACCGGCAATCCCTTGAATCTTCCCCACGGGCCAGGTTGCAGGAACACGTGCCCCAACACGACCGAGCCCGGCTGCTTCAGCTTGATCGCGAAACGGCCGGCCGTATCGCTTTGATTAGGCGTTAGCTGGAAGTCCAGCCGATGCCAATCGCCGGCGGCGGTCGTCAACTTCCTCTCCGCATAGGCGACGCTTCCATCGGCATTCTCCAGGGTGACAACCAGATCGGCAGGCTTTTCAGCCTTCACCCAAAGATAACCTTCGTAGGGCTTATCTGCTACATAGTTCATACCCCAGCGGTTCAATCCGCGATTTTCGATACCGATCTCGCCTTGGCCTTCGGTCAGCGTGATGCGTTGGCTTTGCACGCCGGCGTAAGGCGATTTTTTTTCTAAAGCGAATACTCCGCGGGCCGTTCCATGCTCGAAAGGCCTCCACATGCGGCTAACGTCCTTGCCCACGGGCCGTTCGATCGCAACCAACGGCAACGGCTGCTTGTCTTTGCTTTTTTGCGTGTATAAATTCCGAAACATCGCCTCGCGCTGCCACAATCGAACGCCGACCCGACCCGGCTTCAACGGATGCTCTTTATCCTGGTAGACAAGAGCCTGCTGGCCGTTGACGCGGATTTCCAGCATCCCGTCGCGTGTCGTAACGGAAAGCGGAATCCACTGGTTGTTTGGCACATTGCAAGACACGTCGCGAATCAGTTCGAAGTTCTGCCGATGACGTCCCAGTCGCAGCGATTGGGTTTTAGGATCGAGTGAAATCTCATATCCAATAAAGCTGTCAGCTCCGATTGTCGCGTCGGTCACATTCACGATCAGGCCGGCATTGCCGGGCGCATCGTCCACAAACAACACTTCGACGCCCACTTCCCCCGTCAGGGATTCCGGTCGGTCAGCAATCAGTTTTATGCCATCGATGGCGCCGCCGTTCAACGCGCCGGCCAGCAACTGCGTGCCGTTAAGCGACCACCGCCCGCCGAACGCCTTAAAGCCCTTGATCACATTTTCCGCGTCTGGCAACGGCTCTTGAAAGCTCTCGCCAAAAATCATCTGACTATAAATGCCGCCGTAAATCTCATGGTTGACGTCCTCGATGCAAGCCCCGGCCATGGTGCGGCTCACATCGCGCAGGACTTCTTTCGCGTTGACCTGAATTTTTGCTTCGGGCTCTGCCGCCGCCGAAAACGAGTACAGAGCAAGCACGATGGCAATCGCATTGAGCGGTTGGATTGTGCGCATAATATGATCCTTTGATTTTCGCATTATAGCTCCAGATAGGGTAAGGTGGGATTGTCGGATGGGAAATTTATGGATGTGCTCTCAAAATAGCCCTGGATTATCGAAATGGCCATGCTTGATCAAAATAGCCATGTGCTATCCAAATAGCCGGGAGCTAACAGCTCCCGGAATATTCAGCAATTGATCGTTGGAATCCAAGAGTTGTTGTCCACAGGCTACTTATCCTTATATGAATTGAAAAAGGTATCAGAATGCACCCGAATCCAAGGGCGTACCATCGGCACGGTTGCCCAGGCAACGGTGTATTTCGCTATTGATATTGTAGCTGATCGAATGGACTGAACCGTCGCAAAAGGCCATGTTAAAACCGCTTGCGTGGGCGCTGCCGAAACCATACCAAATGTCGGCGCTAGGCGTATCTTGACGCGGGGGATAGTCGATAACCGTCGTCCGAACAATGCCCCAATCACTGCCCTGGTACATACTCTCATCGTCGCAGCCGCTGGCTCCGATTTCATAAGCATCGGTTAGAAGGTATTTTTCGCCTGCCAAATAGGTACTGCTCGTGCCATCGCGGATTTCCGCCATCTTCACTTTACTGCGGCGGAAAACAACGCCGGTGAATTTTACATTGGCGGTGCTCCATGGATAACTCGAACTGTCGCCAGTGGCCAAGTCGGCGGGCCCCTCTCCGTTGTCGTACAACACGTCGCCCTCATTGCCGGCGTAATCCGTGCGGGCTTCCGCCTGCACGACGCTTCCGATTCCGTACGTGGTGTAGGTATAGCTGGAACGGATGGGATAGGCTTTTGGTGCGCGTCGCGAGGGGCAATTAAACGCCGCGATCGGCGTGGCGGCAAGCGCGGTCAAGGCCGCGGCCTTCTCGGTGGTTCCAAGTCCCATGCCAAGCTGGCGCAAAGCGGTTTGCTCCATATAAGGCAGGATGTTGTAGATCCACCCGCCCGGCTGTTTCTCATCAAACCCGCGATCAGGATCGCCGATCCAACGCCATCCCCAACCGCCCGTCGGAAGATAGCCTAAAGCCGACTCATGATTGAGCCATGACAAGCCGATTTGCTTCAAGTTGTTCGAGCATTGCATCCGCCGCGCCGCCTCGCGCGCCGATTGCACCGCCGGCAACAACAGCGAGATTAAAATGCCGATAATTGTTATCACCACCAAAAGTTCCACGAGGGTAAAGCCAAATTTCAGATGGTGGATTTTGGATGGTGGATTGCTGGACATACGACACCTCCGCAATATGAGAAGTTTGAGCAAATGGCGGATGGGGATAAAATCTGCCATATACATCCACCATCCGCCATCCAACATCCAAGTTTCTTACTTCCTCTTCCGCCATGCATAGCACAACAGACCAATCAGGCCGATAACCGTCATAACAAATGACGTCGGTTCTGGAATAGCCGAGGCATCGAGCCGTACATTGTCGAAGTTGGCCGTTTGGCCGTAGCCGCTCGCTACCGGGACGCTTAGCACGATCTTTAGAGCCTGGCCGGAATCGACGGAAGAACCGGTCGCATAAGTGAGTTCTCGCGTACTCCAAGTGTCTGCAGCAATACCGCCGATGCCGACCTCGTCGTAATCCAATAGCGTTGTCCCAGCCCATAATTCGACGCGCCACGATGCATTCGAGCCGTTGGCATCGATCCGCCGGCCGATATCTACATCGAGGGTGTACTTGGTATTGGCCTGCAAGGTATCGCCCAGCGTCTGGTAAATCGATCCATTATCCATGAACAGCATAATCTCTCCTTGGCTGGGTTTGCCGGAGGTATAAAATGTAGTGTCAGGATTATGCTCTCCGAAGACTAACGAGGTGCCATTGGTCCAACCTGGAACGTTCCAGAATTCGTAGGCGCCATCTGTCGTGCCGTTTACGGTAGTAGGATCTCCCGAACTTCCCGCAGTGCCGGTTGCTTCCGTTTCAAAGCCCCAGTTTGTAATGTCAATCGGCGTTGCAGATGCGGATGGCGTGATAAAAGCGAACATTGCCAAGGCAACTGCAACCACTGTAAAAGAAGAACTGTAACGCATGACCAAACTCCTTAACAGGAAAAGTAATTTCTGACCGCCCGACCGCCGAACGGCCGCCATTGCAAACTGAATCAAGCTTCTGCTACTTGTGTTGAAAAGGAAAGACCCCACGACCATTCGCACTCGCTCCTTGTTCCGTTACTCGTTCTCTTTTGTTTTGCTGCCTCGCATTCTTTCTGGCTTCAACTACAAAATCGACAAACCAGCTCCAGTCCGCATTTTGATCATAATCACACACTACGCTGCATGTCTATGAGATTGGTTGTCTTTCTTCGTACGATTGTTTGTCACTTGTAGCCTGTAATAGCTCGATATACGGCACTATTGTTTTTTTGGGGCCATCATCCCTTATAATTCGCTTGGCACAAAATTGTTATGAGTTTTTCAGTCTTTGCAATTGAGATTCTTTGTCACCGCGAAAAAAATGCTTGTGAAACCGCCTTTCAGAACGTAGGATAGGAGGTAGGAGTGTTCTGAATCCATGCCTCTATCCCCTATCCGTTAGCCCTTACCGATGGCTGAATGTCCCCGCGTAGCATTGATTGTGGAAATGTCCGGCATCTACGGCCGGCAGATACTGCAAGGCATTGCGCGCTATGTGCGTTCGCATCGGCCGTGGTCGATATTTCTGGAACAGCGGGAATTGCGGGCGCCGACGCCGCCGTGGTTGTTAAAACGTCCTTGGGACGGTGTGATCTGCCGCTCGACCGATCGGCGGTTGGCTCGGATGCTGTTGAAGCGGAAAATTCCGACCGTGGACCTCAACGATCTTTTCGGCGATTTGGGATTGCCGCGTATCCATTCCGATATGGTTGCCATCGGCCGTCTAGGGGCCGAGCATCTCTTGGAACGAGGGTTTCACCAATTTGCTTTTTGCGGCTTCAAAGGCGAAACCTGGGCAGCCCAGCGCCGCGACGGGTTCGCCGATGCCGTCCATACGGCCGGGTATCTTTGCGACGTGTATGAGTCGCCCTGGCATGGCCGGCATGTGCCCGAATGGGGCGAAGATCAAGACAAAATCGCCCGCTGGATCCAATCGCTGCCGAAGCCCCTTGGTCTGATGGCCTGCAACGACGTGCGCGGCCAGCAGGTGCTGAACGCTTGCCGGTCGGTCGATGTTGCCGTGCCCGATGAAACGGCCGTTGTCGGCGTGGATAATGAAGAGGTGCTTTGCGAATTGTGTGATCCTCCCTTGTCGAGCGTGGCTCCTAACCCCGAACGTATCGGGTATGAGGCAGCCGAACTTCTGGACCAACTCATGGCCGGTGAAAAGCCATCGCCGGAGCAACGGCTCATCGAGCCGATCGGGCTTGTCATGCGGCAATCGAGCGATGTGTTGGGTATCGACGATGCGGAAGTAGCCGCCGCCGTGCGTTTTATCCGCGAAAATGCCTGCAATGGCATGTCGGTCGAGGATGTCGTCAACCACTTGGCCGTCTCGCGCAGTCTTTTGGAACGGCGATTCCGCAAAATCCTTCGCCGTTCGCCCCAAGAGGAAATCCGGCTGATGCAGATGAAGCGGGTGAAGCAATTGCTTGCGGAAACGGATCTGCCCTTGAATGAAATCGCCAAACTGACAGGCTATGAACATCCTGAATACATGAGCGTGGTGTTCAAACGCATGACCGGACAGACACCCGGCGATTATCGCCGTCAGTATCATTGCGATTAGGCTTTTATACTCTTTGCGGCAAGAAATATTGCGGACCATTGCCTTCTTGCCACGGTTCGTATCATTTTGAATGGTGCTAGGCATAATATCCTTTTCGCCCGGCGAAAAGCATCTCAATAATATGTACGCTCATTCTCAAGGCCGATGACGGCCCCGGCTGATACAATGCGTGTATCATGCTAACCGAGAGATTATCCGAGATGCGACAACGTGTGCGGGCACATGCCTGCGCTCGATACCGAACGACCCCTGCTCCCAATGTGCTTACCGAGTGCGAAATGGAATCGCTTTCGTGGATGCGTCGTGCCGCCAGGCTTACGCGGCGCATGTGCGAAGCCCAACAGCCGGTGATCGAACCCGATGAGCGGATCGTTTTTACTCGAACAGTGTCCGAAATTCCGCCTATCTACACGCCTGAGAAATGGCGGGAGTTGACCTCGGGCCGAACATTGCACGAATTAGGCCCCATCAGCAACATTTGCGCCGACTGGGGCATGGTGCTTTCGCAGGGTCTGCTCAAACGCCGTGAAATTGCTCTGGCCACACGCACAACCTTGGCATCAGATGACACGGCGACGCAGTTTCTTGATGCTGCCGTGGAAACGATCGATGCCGTGTTGGATTTGTCTCGTCGCTATGCCGAGTATGCTCGTGATTTGGGACGCGAGGAAGTGGCCGAGTGCCTTGAGCATGTCCCGGCCCATACTCCGCGTTCGTTTTACGAAGCGTTGCAGGCACTTCGACTATGCCATGCAGTCGTTTGGCTCAGCGGGCATTATCACGTTGGCCTGGGTCGATTCGACCAATACATGCGGCCCTATCTAGAGGCGGATCTCCGGGCTGGCCGCCTCGATGTCGCGGAAGCCGAGGAATTGCTTGCTGAATTCTTCATCGCTTTGAACAAAGACAGCGATCTTTATCCCGGCGTACAGCAAGGCGACAACGGCCAATCGCTGATGCTCGGCGGCGTTCAACGCGATGGATCAGACGCCGTCAACGAACTCACAAGCATGGTTCTAAGAGTCGCCCGGGACGTGGCAATGATCGATCCGAAAATCAACCTTCGGATCCACAAGAATACCGATCTGAATCTATTGATGTCGGCGTGCGAATTAACCCGACTCGGACTTGGTTTTCCGCAATACTCGAACGACGATGTCGTCATTCCCGCCCTGGCGGCGCAAGGCTACGCTATCGAGGATGCACGTGATTATACCGTTGCGGCATGTTGGGAATTCATTATCCCCGGCCGCGGCATGGAAATCGTCAACGTGGGGGCCGTATCGATGCCGGCTGCGGTCGATCGGGGTATCCGTGCAGGGCTCTCCGGCGGCGATGACATGAACGGCATTCTATCGCGAGTGCGAGCGGACATGGAAATCCAAGCTAAGCAACTCGCGGAATCCTATCGGCATTTGTTGTTGCCGCCTGCGCCGTGGTATTCCGTCTTGATGGACGGTTGCTTGGAACGGGGGCGAGATCTCTCGGATGGTTTGAAGTACAACAATTTTGGCATCCACGGCGCCGGATCGTCCAGCGCAGCCGATGCGTTGGCAGCCGTGGAAAAGCTGGTTTTTCACGAAAAAAGCATCGCTCTCGCCAGTCTGGTCGCCGCTCTGGAATCGAATTTTCAAAACAGTGAACCTATTCATCGACAATTGCGAGACGCCGGGCCCAAAGTCGGCAATAATGACGACGCGGCGGACAAGATGCTGATGCTGTTGTTCGAGATGTTGGCCGATGCCTGCACATCTGCCGGCGAAAACGGGCGCGGAGGGCACATTCGTCCCGGCTCGGGCTCGGCCATGTATTACGTCTGGTTGGCCGAAGGGCACAAGCCGATGCGCGAGCCGACCGTTGGCGCAACGGCCGACGGCCGGCGGCGCGGCGACTATTTCAGCGCCAACTTGGCGCCCTCACCCGGCATTCGCATCCAAGGCCCGATCAGCACCCTTCAGAGTTTCAGCAAAATCGATTACCGGCGAATCTGCAATGGCGGTCCCATCACCATGGAACTTTCCGACTCGGTATTTCGCGGTGACGACTCGATCCGAAAAGCGGCCATGTTGGTGCGTGCATTTGCACAACTCGGTTGCCAACAACTTCAATTGAATACGGTGAATGTTGAAACGCTGCGCGATGCCAAACGAAATCCCGAGCGTCATGGAAACCTAATTGTCCGTGTCTGGGGATGGAGCGGCTATTTCTGTGAACTCGATGAGCCCTACCAAGATCATATTATCGCCCGTCATGCGTTTTCGAGTACGACGGAAACGGCGGGCGAGTTGGCCGCGCATCACGGCCATGCCGGCGTCCCCGACGTGCATCGCACGGCGAATGTGTCCATCGAGGCGAACCGTCCCTAGCAACCATCCGCAAGAAATCCGCGTTATGCAATCGGGAATTGTGTTCGATATCCGGGAATTTACTGTCCACGATGGCCCCGGATTACGCACCACCGTATTCCTCAAAGGATGCCCTTTGCGGTGCTCTTGGTGCCATAATCCTGAAGGCCTTGAAGCAACGCCGCAAGCAATAGATAGCCCCGCAGGCTTGCGCGAAGTAGGACGCCGTTACACATCCGTGGAACTGGCAACCCTGTTGAACAAACAGGCCGAAATCTTGCGGAACAGCGAGGGCGGCGTCACTTTTTCCGGCGGCGAACCGTTGCAACAAGCCGCATTTGTCGCGGAAGTTATGGAACAACTGGATGCAACCCATGTTGTTCTCGACACCTCGGGCTACGGCACGGAATCGGACTTTCGCCTAGTAGCTTCACGCTGCAATCTCGTTTACTTCGATCTGAAGATCATCGATCCGGCATTGCATCGCCGCTATACAGGCGTTGATAATGCCCCGATTTTGCGAAACCTTGAGATGCTTGCCGTGATGAAGATTCCCTGCGTTATTCGCGTGCCCTTGATTCCGGGTGTCACTGATAGTGACGACAATCTGGACGCCATCGCCACCATAGCCTCAAGATTGCCGTGCTTGACTCGCGTAGATTTGCTGCCCTACAATCGTGCAGCCGGAGGCAAATATCGGCTCTGCAACAAAAAATTTAGTCCCCAGTTCGATGAACTTCGCGCTATCAACGTCAATACCGAGATATTTGAAGCACATGGCCTCACAGCCATACTTCAGTAGCTTGAACGTTGATTGTGGAAATTATTTGCCCGGCGCGTTTTTCAGAGGCTTTGCCGTGCATGTGAAGCGATGGTTTCCCGAACTGACGGCGTAAACGTTTCTCGTTCCCAAACTCCAGCTTTTTTCTCGTTCCCAAGCTCCGGCTTGGGAACGCACTTTTCAGAAGCTCCGCTTCCTGGCTAGTCGAGCGACGTAACTCATTCAGAACAACCGAAGCAGTGCTTCAAAAACGGACGTTCCGAAGCTGGAGCTTCGGAACGAGAGCAAGCAGTGCTTCGGAACGAGAGCTAAAGCATGTTGCCGGCGTTTGGGCAAACACAGAAGTTTCTGTTTTTCTGGGGTGTCTTGTTCGGCCTGTATAGAGCTGCCCCCCCAGTGTAACTACCGGACGACGGCGCGCAAACTTTTTCGTGTGTCTGCTATTACAATATAGGAAGCTTTTGCAATGGAGCGTGATGGCCCTTGGAAATTCCTCATGCGTGGGCGGCGTAAGGTGGTCTATGGACGATCGGCTCAAACACGAACGCTTCTTACAGTTATTTCTTCCCATACAGCCGGGACTCCAGAGCTACCTGAGAACCTTGATCCCCAATCGGACCGATGCCGAAGACGTTCTCCAGGCGGCGGCTGTCGTTATCTGGGAAAAATTCGACGTCTTTCAGCCGGGAACCCGGTTCGATCACTGGGCCTATCACATCGCCCATCTTCAGGCGTTGTGCCACTTGGCAAACTGCAAACGCAGCAAACTTGTTTTCGGCGAGAAAGTATTGACGTTGCTTGCAGAGCAAGCGGCAGCGGTCGGGGCCCGTGCCGACGAGATCATGGATGCTCTTGAGTCATGCACGGAAAAGCTGCCGGAAAAGGATCGTGATCTTTTGCGATTGCGATTCGAGCCCGGCAACACCAATCGCAGCGTGGCCTTGGCCGTAGGGCGTTCGGAAGGGGCCGTCAGTCGATCCTTGAGCCGTCTGTACGACAATTTGTTGGATTGTATCGAACAGAGTGGCGTTACGGACGAGCAAGGAGGTCAAGGATGACCATATCGCCCTCCTCACAGCGTCCCGACGACTTCCTGAAGTTGCGAAAATTGTTTTCCGCCCTCTGCGAGGAGACGATTTCACGCGATCAGTTCCAACATCTTGAAAAGAGACTGTCAGAGGATGTCCAGGCGAGGGCCTATTTCGCCCGGTATATGCAACTGCATGTATTCATGGAACATATATTTGCCACGGTTCCGCCATCTAAGGAAAATCCCGATCTTGTTGCTGTCCCCAAAGAAACTTCCTCGCCTAATGAAGTTCTTCCATCGTCACTTAGCGGCATCCTTGCCAATGCTTATCAAGGCACGATCGGCTTTTTCTCGCAGGAAATGCCATTTGCCTTGCTGATTGCCACCGTGATTACAGGTCTTGGACTCTTGGCCGGATCGCTGATTTACGTAACCCATCACCGGCAGATAGCTGCCGAAGTTTCACCGTCGTCGGCGACGGCTCCTTCGAATCGGAAAGTCATCTCCACGGACATCGAATTCGTAGGCCGCGTAACCGGCATGGTTGGTGTGAAATGGTCAGACATCAACACATCGACCGAATTGGGCAACGGCGTTCCCTTGGGCCGCAAGTACGACCTGGCTTCCGGCCTAATGGAGATCACCTATAACGCGGGAGCTAAAGTAATCCTGCAAGGCCCGGTCACTTATGCGATTGATTCCCGCGACGGCGGATTTCTCTCCCTCGGCAAGTTGACGGCACGTTTAGAGAAGAGAGGAGAGGGGAGAGAGGAGAGTAGAGGAAAAGTGGCCAGTGACCAGCAGGCAGTGGCCAGTGGCCAGTGGCTAGTGGCAAGTGAAACAAACCTCCCCTCGCCCGCTCGCGGGAGAGGGGCCGGGGGTGAGGGCGGCCAGCAATCAGCAAAAGTGGCCAGTGGTCAGTGGCTAGTGGCAAGTGAAGAGAGACTAGGGGGCAGAGATAAGAGGTCAGAGCCTGCAAATCAGAAATCAGAAATCATAAATCATAAATCTTCTGACCCCCGCCCCCAATCCCCCACCCCTGTCTTTGCCGTGCGAACGCCCACGGCCACGGTGACCGACCTCGGCACAGAGTTTGGTGTGGAGGTGCGAGAATCGGGCATCACTTTTGCCCACGTGTACTGCGGTGCTGTCGATGTGCGAGCAAATCATGCTAATTCCAACGGTGAATCCATTCGGTTGGCCGCCGACGAATCGGTTGAAGTAAGGAGCGTTGGCGCCAAGGAGGCTCCAACCGTGCGGCGAGCCACGGTCGATCCGTCGGCGTTCGTCCGCACCGAACAGTTCCTGCGATTGGCGGGCGAGCAGAAGTTCAAGGCCCTCCGCCGCTGGCAAGACTATATGGACAAACTCCGTCGCGATCCGGCATTGGTTGTTCACTACGATTTCCAAAAGAAGGACGACTCGTCCAATATTCTGCACGGCGTGACCAGGAGTTCCGATAGCCGCCTTGATGGGGTAATTGATGGCGCCGTGTGGGCGGATGGCCGCATGCCGGGCAAGAATGCCCTGGAATTTGACGGCCTCAACACTCGCGTGAAAGTCAAACTTCCCCAGCGGCTCACACAAATAACGATTGCGGCCTGGGTTACGATCGGCCGCATCAACGACAGTGGAGGCACTGATTATCACGGAGTGGCTAGTGGCCTGTTGATGTCCGAGGGATGGGGCAAACAGGGAGATTCGTCCGAGAAGTGTCATTGGCAAATCACTCGCGCGGGCGAGATTTATTTTGGCACACCGGATTACAACGTGAGGATACCCGAGGTGTTGCCGTGGCAGCAGTGGGGCCGAAACCGTTGGCGTCATCTTGTCGTGGCAACCGATCCGGTTCATCGGCAAATCGCATGTTATTTGGACGGCAAGCAGGTTCTTGCCACGGAGTTTTCCGAACGTTTCGCTGTTGCCTTCAATGACGCAACCATCGGCAGTTGGAAAACCGACGCCGGAACGATCGAACGCGGCCTTTGCGGCCGAATGGATGATTTGGTGATCTTCTCGCGTGCCATGACCACCCAGGAGATCCGAGATATGTACGAAGCGGGAAAACCGTAACCCGCATATAGGAAGTCTGTCAGTGCGGCAATACAACGACCAAACTCAGCAAGGGCGAAAAGCTAAAATATCGCGTGTTGCAAGGCTTTGGAGGGAAGATGGTCGGCATGTGCTGGCCGCCCTCGGAAAGGCCATTCTTTTCAGTGTATTGGAGGATCTGGCATGAGAGTACGACAAAGTATCTTAGCAATTTTTTTTATTGTGGGTGGGGGTCTTGCGGTTACGTCCAACAATGCCCGGGCGACTAGCATCACAGACGCAAACGTGTTTACGGGAGCAATCGCCACAAGTGCAGAGTACTACGGTAACAACCCCGATTTTGTTCCCTCGCATGCCGTTGACGGCACCAGTGACACATTTGTTTTTGGAGCGTCTCAGCAAGATTGTTATCTGCAAATCCGCGGTTTTGACAGCGCCATCAACACACTCCGGTTCTATAGTTGGGTGCCCACCTATTTGCGGGCGAGTCCTGCTGTGAGGGTCTACTATTCCTCGAACTCGAACGCCTCCGATCCGTGGACATTGACAAACTACACAGATCTGGGGGTGAAGACCCTTGCAACATTGGAGTCGGACCCGACCAGCCTCTACGCAACATTAGCTAGCGACGGGTACTATTATTCCGATGTGACGAACCTGGGCATTCCCACCGGCACGAAAAGCGTCCTGCTCAAATTCACCACCAATGAGACGGGCAACACGTCCGCTCTGAGAGAGGTTCAGGCATTTATACCCGAGCCATCGTCCTTCATATTGCTGGTGTGTGCTCTTATCGGCTTACTAGCCTATGCGTGCCGAAAGCGGAAATGAATGGTTTGTTTGCCGCCAAGAGACGCGAAAGGGACACGAAGCGGCCTTCGTGTCCCCTCGCGTTCTTCGTGGATGACACGATCGTTCGCAATAAACCCATTAGGAAGGTGAGTGTTCGGGAAAAAGGCAATCTATATCGTCCTTGTGGCGATAAGGATTCGTTGGGCAACGCCCATGGCGACCAGATCATGGAGATTCAGGCATTTTCGGTAGTCGAGCTATCGACTATGGCGCTGATGGGCTGCGGCCTGGGCGGACTGTTGATGTGTGCATGGCGGAAATGGAGGGTAACAGCATGAAGGGACGAATCAAATGGGGCGGATTCACGTTGGTTGAGTTGCTTGTCGTGATTACGATCATCGGAATATTGATCTCACTGTTGCTGCCGGCGGTGCAGGCGGCCCGAGAGGCAGCGCGCAGGCTACAATGCAGCAACAACCTCAAGCAGATCGGATTGGCGCTCTTAAACTATGAAAATACCCACGGCGTATTGCCGCCTGGTGGCATGATGTCGCCCACGAACGGCGCCTACGGTTCCTCTTGGATCGTGCGTATCTTGCCCTACATCGAGCAACAGAACATCTACAACCAGTTGGACCTGATCGGCGTCAAAGCCTCAAGCGGCTCGGTCGGCTGGGTGAACGATAATCACTATAACGGCGATTTGCTGGGGAATATGGTGTTCTCATTCTTGAAGTGCCCATCGAGTCCATTGCCCAACACCTCGTCGGAGATTCCCGTGGAGTCGTCGAGCGGAATACAGGTTGCCGTACAGAGTTCCTGTTACACAGGCATTTCCGGTGGCGGATTGCCGCCTGATTATCCATTGACCCGCGATAAGAACGAGCCGTCGGGCAATACCAATCCGGCCTCGGGAAAGATTGGAGGCGGCGGCGTACTGATCCGCGACACGCCAATCGCCATCGCTCAAGTCAACGATGGAACGAGCAACACCATGATCGTCGGCGAACAATCCGATTGGTGTCTCAAAACGCCTGAAGGCACACAGATGGACTGTCGCAGCGACTGCGGACACGGCTTCATCATGGGGCCGGGCAACGAGAAGGGATCTTGGGATCGCGATTTCAACATCACCTGCATCCTCAGCGGCGTGGGCGAGAAGTCGTACAACGCCACGGGCGTGGCGGGTAATTGCGGACCGAACCGCCCCATCCAATCGGCGCATCCGGGCGGAGCAATGGCCCTGCTGGTCGATGGATCTGTGCATTTCCTCACGCTGGGTATCAACATTACTACTTTTTACAATCTAGCCAATCGGAATGACCATTACATTGTCGGTGATTACTAATCGCATCGTTACGCCATGTGTTTCGAACATTACATGGCGGGCGTGGGCGTGGAGTCTGGCGTTGCTGAGTGCCACCCTCGTCGGCTGCGGCTCGGAGGAAATGCGAGGCTGGATTGCCGGCAAGATCACTTTTCGGGGGCAACCCGTTTCGGACGGGATGGTCCTCTTGTGTAACAACGCAAAGGGGATTCACATGACGGCCCGCCTCAAACCCGACGGCCGATACGAGATCACCACAGCCAAGGGCGTTGGCTTGCCGGTGGGCGCCTACCAGGTTTGCGTCTGTCCTCCGCTGATGGAACCGAACAACGACATGCACACAGCACCGAAGATTCAGCAGTATCCGAATATCCCGAAAAAATACCGCGACTACAAAACATCCGACCTGACCCTGAATGTTCAGGAGGGCGAGAATTCGTTCGATGTCGAGATGAAGCCGTAGCACATTATTTTTGTCTATTAACGTCATTTGCGAAACTGCAAACGGTCTGTTCATTGTCAACTCTGCCGACTTATTCGCGAGGATGCATTAAACTAGACATCAATATCGAGCAAACTACTGGCCGACCGAGGTGTGCAACCTCATCGAATGCCACCAGCCGCTT
>CAYWGR010000020.1:9762-44405 GCA_964458015.1 uncultured Planctomycetaceae bacterium | reverse complement strand
CGCCATTTTGTGAGGAATTCCTCGCGGGCTATCGCTTCGCTCGGCCCGCCCGACGGCTTTCCCGTATTTAACAACGGATCGGCCCTGATTGTGCGCAAGATCTGCGTGTGTTTTGCAAACCCTGGAAAAAGACACATTTCCCCACTAGGGGGCCTTGAAATTTGATTTGAAGAAAGCAATACTTAGGCTGACGTAAATGCGCCGGGGCAAAACGACTATCCGCCGTGTCCCCGGCTTTTTTTAGGTTTGGACCTCGAATGCCGGCGGCTTCGCACTTAAGGAGGCTTTGACGCCACGTGAACCAGCATCGTAAACTTCAGGAGTGGGTTGAAGAGATGGCTCGCTTATGCGGGCCCGACCAGATCGTTTGGATTGACGGGTCGGACGAGGAGAAAGATCGTTTGACGCAAGAGGCCGCCGCGACGGGCGAGGTGGTCGTTCTCGATCAAGAGAAATTGCCCGGCTGTTTGTATCATCGAACAGCCGCGAACGACGTCGCCCGCACTGAAGATTTGACGTATATCTGCACCACGTTGCGAGAGGATGCCGGTCCGACAAATAATTGGATGTCGCCGGAGGAAGGTTACCGCCGGGCAGGCGAGATATTCAAGGGCGCGATGAAGGGACGCACGATGTACGTCATTCCCTTCTCGATGGGTCCGGTCGGTTCGCCGTTCAGCAAAATCGGCGTGGAACTGACCGACAGCATCTACGTCGTATTGAACATGCGCATCATGACGCACGTCGGAGCATCGGTGCTCAAGCAGCTCGGAGCGGGCGGCGAATTCACCAAATGCCTCCACAGCAAGGCCGACTTGGACATCAAACGCCGTCTCATTTTGCACTTCCCTGAAGACAATACCGTCTGGAGCGTCGGCTCGGGCTACGGCGGAAACGTTTTGCTGGGCAAAAAGTGCTTGGCGTTGCGCATCGCCAGCTACCTGGGCAAGCGCGAAGGCTGGCTGGCCGAACACATGTTGGTCATGGGCGTCGAGAATCCGAACGGCCGAGTGGAATATATCGCGGCGGCATTTCCCAGCGCTTGCGGCAAGACGAACCTGGCCATGCTGATTCCGCCCGAGGGGCTGAAGGTCAAGGGCTATCGCATTTGGACGGTCGGCGACGACATTTCCTGGATGCGGATCGATACGGACGGACGGCTGTGGGCCATCAATCCGGAAACCGGCTTCTTCGGCGTCGCGCCGGGCACGAACTCGAAGACGAATCCGAGCATGATGAAGACGATCGACCACAACACGATCTACACGAACGTGGTGCTGACGAAGGACAACACGGTTTGGTGGGAAGGCGGCGAAGGTGAGCCGCCGGCTGAAGGTTGGGATTGGCGAGGCCGGCCGTGGAAGCCCGGCATGAAGGATGAAAATGACAAGCCCGTCGAAGGCGCCCATGCCAACTCGCGATTTACCGCGCCGCTGACGCAGTGCCCATCGCATTCGTTCCGCACCGAGCATCACCACGGCGTGCCGATTTCGGCGATTATTTTTGGCGGACGCCGCGCACGATTGGCGCCCTTGGTCTACGAAGCGTTTGATTGGGAACACGGCGTTTTCGTCGGGGCCACAATGGCTTCCGAGCGGACTGCCGCGGCATTCGGCAAGTTGGGCGAAGTGCGCCGCGACCCGATGGCCATGTTGCCTTTCTGCGGTTATCACATGGGCGACTACTTCGAACACTGGCTGAACATGGGCCGCCGGATGGCCAATCCGCCGAAAATTTTCCATGTCAATTGGTTCCGCACCGACGACGACGGCAAGTTCCTTTGGCCCGGCTATGGAGAGAATTTGCGCGTGATCGAGTGGATTCTCGATCGTTGCCGCGGCGAGGCGGAGGCCACGAAAACCGCGATCGGTTACGTACCGACGCCCGAGAGCCTGGACCTGACCGGCTTGAACGTATCGCAAGAATCGCTGGACAAACTGTTGGCGGTCAATCGTGAGGATTGGTATCAGGAAACCGAGGGCATCGCGACGTTTTTCCAGAAATTCGGCAAGCGGTTCCCCATGACGATGTGGGAGCATCTGGATCATCTTCGCCAACGCCTGCGGTCGCCGATTTCGCTGTTGCGCCCGGGCACCGAGATTCGCCCCTTGGCGGCGGAACTCAACGAAACCATCGAGCGGGAAAATCCCCATGTGTTTGGGATGCTTTCCGAGTTTGGAAAACACTTGTATTTTCCAAAGGGTATCCTGGCGCAAAGCGCCGAGGCCAAAGAGAAGGCCAAGCGTTACGATGCCACAATCGGCATCGCGCGAGAGAACGGCAAGCCGATGTTTCTGCCGTCGGTGATGCATTATTTCAACGATTTGACGCCGGCCGAAGCGTTGACCTATGCCCCGGCCACCGGCCGCGCCGACTTGCGCAAAAAATGGCGAGAAGAACTGATTCGCAAGAATCCGAGTTTGGCGGGCAAAAAGATTTCCACGCCCATCGTCACGAGCGGCGTCACCCATGCCTTGAGCTTGGTGGCCGATCTGTTTGTTGATAAGGGCGATTTCGTGTTGCTGCCCGACAAGTATTGGGAGAATTACGAGCTGTTGTTCGGCGTTCGCCACCAGGCGCAGTTGGCCGTCTATCCGTTTTTCAATTCGGCGGGCGGGTTCAACGTCGAGCGATTGCGCCAAGCTTTGGCCACGCGGGCAGGCAGTTGGAAGACCATTCTGGTGCTCAACTTCCCCAACAATCCGACCGGTTACTCGGCCACGAATGCCGAGATGGATCAGATTGTGGGCGTTTTGCGCGAAGCCGCCGAGGACGGTCGCAACTTGGTCGTCGTTTCCGACGACGCCTACTTCGGCCTCTTCTACGGAGAAGACGTTGCCAAGGAATCGCTGTTCGCCAAGCTGGCCGGATGCCATGAGCGCATCTTGGCGGTCAAGGTGGATGGCCCCACGAAAGAAGAGTTCGTGTGGGGATTCCGCACGGGCATGCTCACTTTCGGCGGCAAGGCGTTTCTAAGCGAGGACACCTTGTATCAAGCGTTGGAGAAGAAGACCGCCGGCGCGATCCGCAGCGCCGTGTCGAACTGCTCGCACGTGGCGCAATCGGTGTTGGCTAAAGCCATGGCGACCGACGCCTTGCCGGTTGAGCAAAGCGAGAAGAAGGCGATCCTCGAAGCCCGCGCGAAAAAGGTGCAGGCGATTCTCGGTTCGTCCAAGTTTGCCGGTTTGTGGGAAGTCTATCCCTTCAACGCCGGGTACTTCATGTGCCTGAAGCTGAAGGGGCTGGATGCCGAAACTTACCGCAAGCACTTGTTGGAGAAGTACGGCGTGGGCGTTATTGCCGACGGCGAAAGCGACATCCGCATTGCGTTTTCGGCGGTCGAAATCGATCAGTTGGAGGATCTTTACACGATCCTGGCAACTGCCGCCCGCGAATTGCTCGACGGCGACAAATCCGCGGCGAAATAACGCCGTATTAGCTGAAGAATGAAAATCGGGCGGCGATTGTTCACGGCAAAGCACCGCGAGCAATGCCGCCCGTTTTATTTTGACAAAACGCTTTTTGCCAAATGGCAACATGGAACGCCATGTTGACAGCATGGCTGGGTAGTGCATCCAATATTTTTTTAGACGCCTTTGGTAAATTCGTTGAACGTCTCCGACGAGCCGTCGGGCAGGACAGACTTCACATCGAACGTTTTCCGCACGGCATCGACCGTGATTAGCGTTCCGCCTTTGCGCACCTTGTCCTGGCCATAGCCGCCGGTTGCTCGGCCGTATTGCAACCGCACGCCTTCCAGCGTTCCTGCAAAGTCGCTTACATGGTCATGTCCGCAAAACGTGGCTTTGACAAAACCAGAATCACGAATGGCGGAAAAAGCATCCGCCGACCCGTTTTCATGATTGACCGGCTCGTACATTACCCCCAAGGCTTTGCCGGGCGCGGCGATGGAGTCGTATTGACGCAACGGAATGTGAAAGAACATGAAGGCCGGCGGCGGGCTGGGCGTTTCTTGCTTGATTCGAGCCGATTCCGCTTGGAACCAATCGATTTGCTCCTTCTGGAACCCGCCGCGCGAATCGTTGACAATCAATAAATTCCAAAGTGTATTTTCGTTGTTCTTGGTTTTGACGGCCACGCGATAATTGCCGTCGGCCGCGCCGCAGTAAAGGGCATGCGACGATTTTTCGAGCACTGTATGGGCGCGGTTGTAGTCGATAGACTCGTCGTGATTCCCCCAGGCAAACGCCCAGGGAATTTTGAAACCGTCGAACAACCGACACATGCGCTGGCATGTGTCTCCCCAACCGTTGCGTGAGACATTCACCCAACAATCGCCGGTGTTCACGATCATGTCCGGCTTGAAATGCCGGACCATTGCGGCCAGTGCGGCAATCGGCGGTTGCACGAACCATTCGCCCAAGTGCATGTCGGTAACCTGAAGAATTTTGAAGCAGCTTGAGTTAGAAACCGTTAGCACAGGAACTTTGGCTTTAACGCCGGGCATTGGCGGCGCCATGGCAGCCCAGGAATGTTCAGCAACACCAGCAATTGCCGCGGTTGCCCCCCATGCCGCGGCGCGACCGAGAAAGGATCGTCTGGTCAGCCCTGGAAGATTATTGCCGCCGAAATCCGCAGTTACTTTCACGGGATCGCCTCCTGGAATTGCATGGCCGAAAATGGTTGTTCCAAAGAGCTATTTTCCCGGAAAATCCAATCGAATGCAAGCTGGCGATCATTTACTGTAATATCGCCAAAAGCAGTCATTCTGAGCGTAGCGAAGAATCTTCGCAAGCCTATACAAGTCCCAATACGCCAACGAGATCCTTCCCTTCGCTCAGGATGACGATTCCTCCGTGATCCCAAGAACTTTGCAACTCTCCTGCTATTTGTGGGACGGCAGATCAGCTTTCGGAAAGACAGGTCGAACGAAGCGATGACCCGCGTGGAATTTCTCGCAAAATGGCGGGACATCGGGCTTCATAGAGCCATTTTGTCAGTAAGAACTGCTATCGAGCGGCATGCCATCAGCCGAGGCGTTGAGACGATCCCAGGTAGAGTATGTCGCTGGGCTGCTGAGGTCGCCGGATACATCGATGAAATCGCCGATCCAATGCACACTGCCGTCGGCCATCGCTACGTTGACGCCGCCGGGGTGCAGGCTGCGGGCAGTCTGCTGCCAACCTGGATAGTTGCCTGCCGAACAGGGCATGCCTTCCTCCTGCAAGCCTGTCTGGGTGAATTCAGCGGCCAAGGCAGAGCCGGAGTCCACGTCGTCGGAAGCATAATAGGGGCAGTTCGGTCCATAGTCATCGCCCGCGGAACCGTGTCCCCAAAGAGCGCTGGAGCCGCCGCTCATGGCCCAGGTGCCGCGAGGATCGTAGGCGGTTATTCCTGCGCGGATTTCGCCCAGCAAAATCGTGCTGCCTGTACCGTCGCGGATCTGTGCAATGCTTGACGAAAGGTTCGCGCCCATGACGCCGCGCAAGGTCGATGACCAGCTTGCGCCGGTGGCGTTGAAGGGCGCCGCGCAAATCGCATAGGTCATCAGTCCCAGTGCGCCATTGGCTGCGTAGTTGCCTCGAGCCCAGCCGTCGCCCATCTGGTTGGTAGTGCTGTTGGCCGAACCGTTAAACGCTTGGCGATTGTTGGAATCCGTGGGACAAAGCATCGTCGCGAGCACTTGTGAACGCGGAATGCTGTTGGCTGTTGCGGAAATCGATTGGCTCAGATCGAACTTGTCGTGCAATGCCTGCTGTTCCATCTCAGGCAGGATCATAATTGCCCAATTTTCAAATCGGTTGGCATTGTTTGCCGTGTCAATCTGTGAAATATCAAGCTTGCCATTGACGCGCCAGACGGAACTTGGCGGAAAGATGTTCCATGCTGAATGGTAGTTGTGCAACGCGAGGGCCAACTGTTTGAGATTGTTCTGACATTGCAGCCGTCGCGCCGCTTCACGCGCTGATTGTACGGCCGGTAACAACAAGGAAATAAGAATGCCGATGATCGTGATGACCACCAAGAGCTCCACCAGGGTAAATGCTCGTCGAGGACGATCCCTTACGGAGGATGAATGATTCGGCATGATTTTGCTCCTGTCCGTTTACTTGCCGAGTACTGTTTCGATCGGCTCGTTTCCGCTGAACTTGGGCTTGCGATCGCTCAACCGCTGTAGTTTGATGTTTTTAAACCAAACAGGCGTGGCACCGTAGTTTTGCAGGCCGATGAATCCCTCGCGAGGCAACGCACCGATCGCATAGGGGAATTTGTTCTTCTCGCCCGTAGGATTCCAACCGGCCTTGGTCCAAGTGCCGAGATCGGCTCGCACGACCTCAATGTCGTTCAAATCGACGAGGATCTTGCCGCTGTCGAGTACGATCCGATAATGGTTCCACTCGCCGACCGGCCGGTTTGCGTCGACCGTTGGATGGACCAACTCGTAGAGAGCCCCGTTGGCATTCCAAGCCGTGAACGGCACGCCGTAATCCGCATTATCAAGGATCTGGATCTCCACGCCGGTGTTCACTTCCTGCTTCTTGTCATGGACGCGCAGGTAAACGCCGCTGTTGGATTTCGCCTTCGCTCCCATGCGATAATCCATTTCCAAAACGAAGTCGGTGTATCGTTGTTTGGTGAAAATCGACGGGCCGGGCTTCGCGGCGTGCAGTTCGCCTTGCTCGGTGATGACCCAAACATCCTTCAGGCCGGTCATATCAAAGGCGTCGGTGTTCTTGCCGTCGAACAAGACTTCCCACTCGACTTTTTTGTCGCCGGCCAAGGCAATGATCGGAAGCAGAAGCATGAAGACGAAACTGGCAAGAAGAACTTTATTCATGGTTCGTTGTCTTTGCGCAGGAAAAAAATGAAATTGCGTTATCCACGCTTATACTTCCCAGCCCGCACGATGTTCGGTGCGGATGAACTGATCGGCCTCGGGACAACCGACGGCCTTCACGGCCTGGGCGTCCCATTGCAGTTTCTTGCCGGTTCGATAGGCGACATTGCCCAGTAACACGGCTTCGGTCAACGCGGCTGCGTAGTCGAAGTTGCAGGTTGTCGGACCGCCATCCTTGCACGCCTTGATCCATTCCTTCCAATGCCCAATCGAGGCCGCGATGGTTTGCTGTGGAGCCTTGAATTCCTTGAACTTATCTTCCGGATAGAGCTTGTAGCCGCCGTAGTCGGCGAACAACTGGCCTTTGTCGCCGATGAACATGACGCCCATGCCGGGCACGGGATGACCGGCAACTTCCTTGGGCGTTCGTTCGCCATCGTGCCAGGTGAGCTTCACAGGCGGTTTGCCGTTGACTCCCGCAAATTCCAGACGCACGGTCATGCCGATCGGTGTGGTTTCGGCATCCACCGCGGGGCCTTCGGCTTCAACGCTAGTGGCATAGCGCAATCCCAACGCCCAGAAAGGCAGGTCCATCAGATGGCAAGCCATATCGCCGAGCGTGCCGGTGCCGAAATCCCACCAGCGTCGCCACTGGCCCGGATGGTACACGCCCGGGGCGAAGGGTCGCACCGGCGCGGGGCCAATCCACAGATCCCAATGCAAATTTTTGGGCACTTCAAACGTGCCTTGCGGACGTTTGCCGCCGCCCCAGTTCTTGCCGCACCATACGACCGCTTCGTTGACAGTTCCGATTGCGCCCGACTGAACGATTTCCACCACGCGGCGATAGTTGTCCGTGCCGTGGATCTGGATTCCCATTTGGGTAACGAGTTTCTTTTCGGCCGCGATTTTGGCCATGGCCCGCACCTCACCGATTTCGTGGGCCAGCGGTTTTTGGCAGTAGCAATGCTTGCCCATCGTCATGGCTCGGATGCTGGCGGGGGCGTGGATGTGGTCGGGCGTCGAGACAAGCACCGCGTCGTAGCTCTTGTCTTCCTTGTCGAACATCTGGCGGTAATCGACATACTTTTTAGCTTGTTTGTATCGGTTCGCTGCTGCATTTAGCGTATTTTCATCGACATCGCAAAGGGCAACGATATTTTCGCCGGAAAGCTCGTTGAGATCCGCTCCGGCCATGCCGCCTGTTCCAACGGAAGCAATGTTCAGTTTTTCGTTCGGGGATTTCGACTGGGCGGGGCTGCGTTCGCTCCAAACGCCAAAGGACAGCGCGGCTGACGCAGCGGCGGTGGTTTTCAGAAAATCACGACGGCGGAATGGATGGGGCATGGTAGGTCAATCTCTGGATTAAGGAAGGTGGCATTGATGGTGTAAAACACGTGAAGATGCGTCGGATGGTGGATGCGGCACAATCACATCCACCATCCGATATTCAAAACCCAAAACTCCTATTATTTTCGCTTTCTCCAAGCATAGGCCAGCAGGGCAAATGCGCCGGAAGAGAGAATCAACATGGAGCTAGGCTCGGGGATACTAGCTACGCCGAGAGAGATCTTGACGTCATACATATCGCCGATAAAGCCTTCTCCGTAGTTGGTCGTGGGATGGTTGCCGATCCCGATAGGCCGCAACAATGTGTCGCCCAGACCGCTTTTTGTTACCGTAATTGGGTCGGCGGAATCGCCATTAACCGAAAGCGATGCAATGCCAGTGATTTGATAGCCGCCGTTTGTCGTATCGGGGATAGCGGTATTTCCCGCCGTGTTAAAGGTCGCAATTACGTGATACCATGTGTTCGTTGAGATGGTCTTCGTTGCGCCCAAAAAACTGATGCTGCCTGAGGTGATCGCCAAAGCATCTGTGCCTGCATAGTCGATGACCTTCTTGAAACCCGTGGTATCGGTTGCATAGAGCCATAAATCCCACGTAAAGCCTCCTGCATCGCCGATCGCAGTGTTATTCAAAAGAGCCGTATCATTCGTGGCAATCCTGGTCTCTGCAGTGCCACCGGTGAAACTGGCCGAACTGCCCGACATGCCTGTAGGTACATTGGAAGATAAACCGGTCGCAGCGAATCCGGAGGCCGTTGCGTTGTGGGCGCCCGAGCTTAGGTCGGTAATTGTAGTGTTGGTCACCAGATCACTGCTCGATGCTGGGAACTGATATTCCAGCACTGGAATAAGCCCTGCCGCAACAGGGTTGGCGCAGCATAATGAAATCATCGCTGCCATGAAGAACACGTTCGACAAGAATCTCATTGTCACACTCCTTGATAAAATGGGGTAACGGAATACTATTGACGTTTGCCCAGTTAATGAACCTAGGCCGACCAACGGAAGGCCGGTAATAGGGCCAAATAGGTTGACCGACCGGTTCATTATCTAAGCAAGCATCAATAAGTTCACGACTGATTGGCCCTGAGGGTTAATGGTTTTGCTTGGTGATTTCTTCTTTTTCTTCAATGGCGGCTTCAAAATGACGACGAACCTCTTCGTCGTTCAATGCACGGTCGTAAACAGCCACGTGCGATAGCCGGCCTTGCCAGGATTGACCGCCGGCGGCGATTCGGCCGATTGCCAACTGCACGGAACCCGTTATGCAAGGTTTAGTCTTCGATAGGGATTGCCGCTGTTGGCCGTTGATGTAGAAACGCAGGTCATTCGCGCCGTCCTGAGTCATGGCGACATGAAGCCACTGTTGCTTGGGCAATGCCTTGACGTTGGAAAGGAAGCAGTTTTCGACGCTATATTTGGTCAGCAAGAGTTGCGATGCGTAGGAAGCATAGCCCAGGCCCCAACCGGAGCGAATACCGTTCTGTTGGCCGTCGGCCGAAAGGATGTGGCCGATTCCGTCGCCTTTGCCGATCCAAATCCAAGATTCGACCGTGAGGGCCTTGAGTTCGGCGATCGTCTTTTCACGTTCGGGGCCAAGATAGACATCAATGCCGCCGTGGCCGTTCAGTTCTACGGCATAGGATCGAATGCCGAAGGGGCCTTGTTTGCCGGCTGTAAGTTTTTCGGAAGCGTGGCCATGAAATCCGTGGCCCGTACGATCGGCGAATTCCCAAGCATTAGGCCGCTCGTTCAATGGCCAGTAGGCCAGCGGTTTGTCGGCCAATACGACATCCATGTAAGAGGTCTCGGATTGTGACCAAGGTGATAGCTTGCGAATGAAACGCCGCGGAGTAAAGCTAATAGCGACGTGTTTCTGCTGCTGGGGACTAAATTGTACGGCCTCGCCAGCCTTGAGGTAAACGGTTTCCGTCTTGCCGTTTCGAGAGGCCTTCGACTGGCTTACGACCTTGCCTTCATACACATGCACTTGTGCAGCACCGTTTTTATCGACATCGACGCCGAACTCGGTGCCGAGATCGGTGATCGTGGCCATGGGCGTGTGAATCGTGAAGGGATTAGGGATTGGGGATTGGGGATTAGAAATTTGGGATTTGGGATTTGTTCCACTGGCCACTAGTGACTGGCCACTGGCCACTTTCTCTGTCCCCTTCTTTTCCAGCCTCGCGGTGAGTTTGCCGATTGAGAGAAAACCGCTGTCGCGAGAATCAACCTCGTAGGTAACTGGTCCTTGAAGGATCACTTTAGCGCCGGTGTGGTAGGTGATTTCCATCAGTCCGGAGGCCAGTGCGTATTTGCGTCCCAAGGGCACACCGGCTCCGTTCAGGGCGGCGGTGGAATCGTCGGCCCAAATTACTTTGACCATGCCTGTCACTTGGCCGACGTATTCGGTTTTCGCTGGTACGGCTTTCAGCGTTGGTGGTAGAGCGTCGGATGCCAACGGTTGATGATGAGTGACGTAGATCATCGAACCGGCCACGAGCCCCAGGCTGGTAATGAAGGTGGCGATTAACAGTGCAAAAGGGATTTCCTGGGAGAAAAAGCCAAGCGTGTCGTGACAAATCCCGCTGGCAAATGAAATGAAGCCGGAAGGGGCGACGGCCGTGACATCATCCCCCGGATCTGCATCGGCAGGTTCGGCTGCTTCACGAGCAATTTTCTCGCCGGCAAAAATATCTTGCAGTTGACTGTGCAAATAACAATCCGTGATGAAACGTCTTCGATTTTCGGGGGTTTCGCACATCCATGCCGCCAGTTCTCGAAGCTGATCTTCCGTCAGCTCGTTGTCGATATAGGCGTTGATGATGGCTTTGGGATCGTGCACGTTTCTTACGACTTTATGCGTTTGAGATATTTTTCAACACACAACCGGAGTGTTGTTCGGGCGCGGGTCAGTAAAACCCGGGCGGCGCCGTGCGACATGTTGAGCGATTCCGCAATGTGAGGCGTTTTCATCTGCTCGGCATACCGCAAGCGGATGGCTTCGCGTGCGCGGCCTTCCAGTTCGGCGACGCATTGAATCAGTAAATCCCGAACGGGCAATAGCTCTTCTTCGATTTGACCGTAGTCGGCGGCGATTTGTTCGACCAGCGTTTCATCGAAGATGTGGCGTTCGAGCGCTTTATCGCGACGGTAGCCGAGTACTTTCATTTTGGCCACGCCGATGGCCCAGCCGACAAAAGGTCGGCTGCGGTCATATTCCGAAAACTTGCGCACCAGAACCACGGCGGTTTGTTGGAGCAGTTCTTCGGCCTCGTCGGGACGCGGCACCAACGTGCGCAGAAAAGCAGCTACCACCGGTTGGGCGGAGGTCCATAACGCGGCGAGTTCTTCTGCTTCTTCCGGCGTCATCGTGGTTGATCCATTCCCGTGGGGCGACGTATTCTCGGCACACGTACCGAAAAAAGCCTCAATTGGTTCTATCTCTACTTTACATAGGGAGGCAAAGTGTTACAGAAAATTATTTCAAGGCTCCGCCCTGTTGGGGTGGCCGTAAGTCTTTGACATTTCGAGACCGCAACACAACACCCCCTGTACGTAGTGCTATTTGCAGTTTGAGGGATCGCTATAACGTGTTGTGATATAGGCACATGCGAAAAATAGCACACAAGAAAACAACTCTTTTCAGCACATTTTGGCCTCCTGTCGGATTAAGATGGTAGAAGGCGCCGTGATTTCGGGAGCCGTCGAAAAACGTCTTGAACGAACAGAGCCATGTCTTCAAAGCCGCCGGAAAAAGTGAACCGATTCATGACGCATTTACTGCGTCATCAAGATCGGCTCTACCACTATATCCGCAGCTTGGAACCGCGCAGCCAAGATGCCGACGACGTGCTTCAGGAAACTTACCTGATACTGTGGGAAAAGTTCGACGAGTATTGCGAAGGCACCAGCTTCCATGCTTGGTCATGCAAAATAGCCTATTACAAGATTTTGCAACGACGTTCGCAAAACAAGCGAGGTCCGATATTTTTCTCGCAAGATGTGCTGCAACAACTCGCAGACGATGCCGTCAACCAGGCCGATGAGTTGGAGTCGCAGCGAGAGCTGTTGATGGAATGTCTCGATCAACTGCCGCCTAGCGATTTAGAGCTGATCGTCTACCGCTACGCCCGGGCGCATACCTGCGAGAAGATTGCCCAGTTGTTGGGCCGGACGGCCAACTCGATCTCCAAGTCGCTGAGTACGATTCGCCGAGCCCTCCAGAAATGCGTCCACGAGAAATTCGAGACTCCGGACGCGGAACGGAGGGTGCGATGACCCCGGAACGCGACTGGATGCCGATGATTACCGAACTGACCGAGCGGATGTTCGACGGCTCGATATCGGCAGCGGAGCAGGACGAACTCAACCAGCTTTTATCGCAGGGGGGTGAGCAGCGACGTTGTTATCTGGCCTATGCCAATTTGTTGTCGGCCTTGGAACGGAAATACAACGCTATGCCGGCTGGTTGCCCAGTGTTGGACGACGTTGTTCCCGAACAAGAATCGTCGCCGGCGTTGCTCCCGCAATCCTTTTTCAGCAACACATGGCACGGTACGATCGGCTTTTTCTCGCAGGAAATTCCTTTTGCGCTCTTGATTGCGACCGCGATTATGGGGCTAGGACTTTTGGCGGGCTCCTTGATCTACGTTTCTCATTACCAGCAGATGGCCGATAGCGCGTTGCCGTCGTCACGGCCTAGTCGAATGGTTACGAAGCCCAAGCCTGAGTATGTCGGCCGAGTTACAGGCATGGCGGATCTGAAGTGGTCGGATCCCGCGCACGTTGGCATTCCTGAACTTGTGGCATTGGGCGACAAATATGCTTTAGCTTCCGGACTGCTCGAAATCACGTACAGCACGGGGGCGAAGCTGATTTTGCAAGGCCCCGTGACGTATGAAGTCGATTCATATGCCGGCGGTTATCTCTCCCACGGCAGACTCACCGCGCGACTGGAAAAGAAGGGGTCAGAGGTCAGGAGTCAGGGGTCAGAGAAAGTGGCCAGTGGTCAGTCCTTAGTGGCTAGTGAAACAAATTCCAAATCCAAAATCGCCAAATCCAAAATACCTAATCCCCAATCCCCAATCCCCAATCCCTCGTCTTCCCCCGCCCCTCTGTTCGCCGTGCGAACGCCCACCGCCACCGTGACGGACCTGGGCACGGAGTTCGGCGTGGATGTGGACGATAAAAAGGTTTGTCTTGTCGAGACATTTGCTGGCTTGGTGGAAGTGGCGCCAACTGCCGCACAAGTCGCCCATGATCGGCAACCATTGGCGGCAGGCGAGGCCATTAGTGTTGATTCCGCCGGCGTCGTTACGAAGAAACGCTCGTTGACTGTGGATTTTGTGCGGACTATTCCACAACCCGAATCATCCTCTTATAGGAAGGCGGTGCTAGAAGATCGTCCGTTGGCTTATTGGCCGCTCAACGAATCGCCGACGGTCTCTTGGATTACGGATCGCTCGGGCCATGGTTGCGATGGTCATTTTGTCCGCAATGTCCGACTTGTGCGTGGAGGTCCGTTTGGCGACAACCGCCGTCGGTCGGCGGAATTCTCCGGCAACGGCTATATTCAGATCCATCAACTTCCCAAGAGCGATCCAGCGAAAGGGTTCACCGTTGAGATTTGGACCAAGACTGACGCTAAGTACGGTCAAGGCACGTATCGCTCACCTCTGAGCTATCGCGATGATCGAGGCGCGCCGAACCGAACAGGATTCATGCTCTATGCAACCGCGGAGAATGTTTGGCGATTCCAAACAGGCACTGGCGTTTTTTGGGCGGGCGTCGATGGTCTGGCAGTGGTTCCAGGACAATGGGTTTATCTCGCGGGAACGTTCAAGCCGACGTCCCCCGAAACGGACGGCGTGTTTCAGGGGCTTCTGAATTTTTATGTCAATGGCGAAGTTGTGGCCACCGAGAATTCCCCCTGGAAACCGAACGATACAATGCCGCTGCGCATCGGGGCGGGCATGTCGGAATTGTCCGAGGCCGGCTATTACTTTATCGGCAACATTGCCGAGGTGGCCGTGTATGATCGGCCGCTGGGACCCGACAGAATTCGCACACATTGGGAAAAAGGCCGGGCGTCGGATGCCGACGCCAATCGGGCGGAAAAGAAGGAGGCATTGCCTAAAACCGCAAATCCTTAGGGATACCGAATATGGATGTCTTTAGTCTAGGCAAGTCGATGCGGATGGCACGTTGCAATATTGTCCGTTCAATATGATGGAGTCCGAAGTGGTTTCGGACCATTTTATCAAGGGGTGTTTTCCAAATGATTGAGGAGATTGCGATGAAGTACAAAGCTTTGGCGTTAGCCCTGGTGATTGCAGGCATGGCGTTTATCGGCAGTACAGTCCATGCGGAGTTGATTCATGGCGTGAATGTCACGGATAACGGAGTGGTGGATACGGAAAATGGAAGCTCCAGCGCCTACGCGAGCGACGGGATCGCAGATGACGGTCATAAGTGGTTTTCGGTGGCACATATTCCGAATTATTTCGAGTCGGGAACAGTACCCGTCCTGACGATCGACCTGGGGGCTTCCTACAAGCTGTCGGGAGTTGCTTTTTGGAATTACAACGTCTACGGCAATGCAACCAAGGAATTTTCCCTGGCGTTCTCGACCAACGGCACTAGCTACGGGTCTTCTACAAACTTCACAACGAGCACGCCGGTAGATCCTCCCGTCCAAGAGAACTTTTCGTTAAGCGAGGTTACCGCCCGATACGTACAGATGACCGTGACCGACAACTGGTATGACGGAGTCATTCCCGGCGGCGATCGCGTCGGATTCATGGACATTCAGTTCAATGGCACAGCCGTGCCGGAACCTACGTTAATTGCCATGTTCGTGACAGGTCTGATCAGCCTATTGGCTTACGCCTGGCGAAAACGGAAGTAAACATGTGAGATGTTGGATGGCGGATGGTGGATGTAGCGGACAAGCTGCATCACCATCCGCCTGTCCTGAATTCTCAAGGAGAAATGTTGTATGTCTGCAAATCCAACATCTATTGACGTTTGCACAGTCAATGAACCTAGGCCGACCAACGGAAGGCCGGAAATAGGGCCAAATAGGTTGACCGACCGGTTCATTATCAAAGCAAGCATCAATAAAATCCACTATCGCAAATCAGCATTTACCCTCGTGGAATTGCTGGTGGTCATCACGATCATCGGGATTTTGATTTCACTCTTGTTGCCGGCCGTGCAATCGGCGCGAGAGGCGGCGCGCCGCATGCAATGCAGCAACAATCTCAAGCAAGTCGGCTTGGCGATGCACCAGTACCATGAAGCGTTGGGATCGCTGCCGGTTGGGGCGTATTCAACCGCGTGGGGCACCTGGCTTGTGGCCGTCATGCCTTACATCGAACAACAAGCGTTGTATAATCTTTACGGCAGCGTTGGAATGTACGACGGAGACACTCGCTATTTTATCGCGGATACTAGCGTTGTGACCCATCGCATTGCCGCATACCAATGTGCCAGCGATACGCAGAATGTCGGTTACGATAACATCACCAAACATAACATCGTTGTGAATTACGGCACGACAGGATTTGTCGGAAGCGTGACGACCGAAGACGCTTTGGCCAACTTGAACGGGGTTGTTTATAATGGCGCTCCGTTTTCGATGGCCGGCGGACCGAGCATACCGGCGAAAGCATATAATTTTGCACAAATTCCTGACGGCTTGAGCAATACGTTGTTGCTTTCCGAGGTGGTTCAGGGAACAGGATACGATCTGCGCGGCTATGCTTGGTGGGGCCCCGCAGCCGGTTTTTCGACGTATCTTTCGCCGAACTCTTCGCAGTCCGACATCTTGCAGGATGCCGCTTATTGTGCGAACGACGGCTCCAACCCGCCGTGCTACGGTCCGCATAGCAGCAGCCAGCCGATGATGATGGCGGCCCGAAGCCGGCATCCCGGCGGCGTGAATGTTGCACTGTGCGATGGTTCCGTGCGATTCATCACCGACAATATCGCGATCGACACGTGGCGTGCCATGAGCACTACCAAAGGCGCCGAGGTCGTCAGCAATGATGTGTTTTAGCAATATGAAATATTCATATACCTTCTCGATCTTTTGGGCGCTGTTGACCCTAGTGGTCGTCGGTGGATGCGGACAAGGCAATCCACTGGGGCGACAGGCGATCAGCGGGCATGTAACATTCGATGGCGCTCCATTGGATCAAGGCACGATCTCGTTTAGCCCGGAAGCTAAGGGAAGCGTCGGTGGCGGCGCAACGGTGAAGGATGGCGCGTTTTCTATTCCTGCCGCGCAAGGATTGCCGCCGGGAAAATATATCGTGCGCATCAACTCGACCATTCGTAATCCTGCCGCAAAATCGCAACTATCGAGCGTCCCGACGCCGAACGATCCCAGTGGACCTGGTATCGAACGAATTGCACCGGCCTTCAATCGGGCGAGCAAGATTGTGGTTGAGGTTGCAGCCGGCGGTTCTTCCGAGTTCAGCTTCGACGCCAAATCGAAATAACTCTTGGCACATTCACTTTCCAAGCCATTCCACGGCTGCGCGATTCTCTTGCCCCAAGTTCCTGTGCAGCAATACTTTTCTCGTGGTTCCGCATCCCCTCGATCAAATCTTGAGACCCGATCGGCAGTAGCCATTGGTGGGGACGTGCGTGCCGGCGGAAAAAATAATCGCAAGGTTCGGAAAACAAAGGACTTGCGAATTATAATGAAATTCTGAATGTCTTTTTTCCTATCTGGTGAGACATTCAGCTTCTAGGGGAAAGATATCGGAATCAATATCAGGTCTTCTTAATGGGCTTGGACTCAACACAAATCGTTCGCTTGTTGACGACCGAACGGAATAGGCTTTTTGCTTATATCTGGGCGATCGTCGGCGACGTTCATTTGGCGGAAGATGTCTTTCAAGAGGTTTCCTTGTTCGTTGTGGAGAAAGGGCCCGAGCTGACCAACGAGCCGGAACTCAACGTATGGCTTCGTCGAACAGCCCGATTCAAGGCGTTAAATGCTCTTCGCCAGGTAAAGAATCAGCCGGTTCCGTTGAACGAATCGATTCTCGATACGCTTGAAGAATATTGGACTCAGTTCGATGCCATGCCGGAATCCGACCTTGTGGAAACGTTGCGCGAGTGCATGCGATTGCTTACGCCCAACGGTCGGAAAATGATGGTGATGCGTTATTCCAAGGGGTTGCGAACAAGCCAGATTGCACAATGTTTGAAGCGCCAGATCGCGGCGGTGCAAAAATCCATCGCCAGGGCTCATCGAAGCTTATACGACTGCGTTCGACTCAAGACGGAAGCCAAGGGAGAAATCCGCCATGAGTAAAGCAGAACGCATGACAGCCTCGGATTCCGGATCTCCCGTGGATTTTGCCGAATTGGTGGCCTGCCACCTTGCCGGCGAATTGGAGGAACAGGGCCAACAACGTCTTTCCACGGAATTGGCTGCTGTGCCGGAACGACGTGCCGAGTTTGTCGCCATGTGTCTTCATGCACAACTGGTGGCTGCGTGCGTAGGGCTCGAATTTGCTGATGAAGCACGTATGGATGATGTTGAGGATGCGGAGGATGCGGATTTCGATGCGACGCCGCTTGCCCCGACGCCGACGGCCGTTCACAGCTTCCTCGGTAATATGTGGCACGGCACAATCGGCTTTTTCTCGCAGGAAATTCCGTTTTCGCTGCTTATAGCGACCTTATTGACTGGCTTTGGATTGTGGGTTGCTTCATTAGTTTACGTATCCAGTCCAGAAAAGATCGCCAAGAAATTCTTATTACCGACAAAAAAGTCGTTCGATCCGACTTTGAAAGTTGTTGGCAAGATTACCGGCATGGTCGACTGCAAGTGGACTGATCCGAACAGCGAGACCTTTCACGGTGCCAATGTCCTGCTTGGCCGCAAGTTTGCCTTAGCCTCCGGCCTGATGGAAATTGCGTATGAGACCGGAGCGAAGGTTATTTTGCAGGGGCCTGTAACATATGAGGTCGAATCGAATGGCGGCTATTTGGCAGTCGGAAAATTGACCGGAAAGATGGAAAAGCGTTCAGAGGTCAGTGTGCAGAATTCGGTAATCAGTAAATCAGTAATCCCACATCCAAAATTCGTCATCAAAACGCCTACTGCCACCGTCACCGACCTCGGCACGGAGTTCGGCGTAGCCGTGGCTAAAGACGGCACGGCCGAGGTGCACGTCTATCAAGGAGAAGTGATTAGCCAGCCGTGTGCGATGGAAGCAGGCATTGGCGCTGCGGTTCACGTGACGGAAGGTCACGCAGTGCGAATCGAACCGCAGAATACAAAGTCCGTAGCCATTGCCTTCAGCCGGCGATTATTTGCTCGTCAGATTAGTGTCCCGAAAGAACAGCAAGCAGAGGCTGCATATCGTAATGCAGTACTGGCCGACAAACCGCTGGCCTACTGGCCGCTGAACGAGTCCAAGCATTCCAGACGTTTCATCGACTGGTCGGGCAACGGTTTCGATGGAAGTGTGATGGGAGACTCGTTCGCGGTCCAATCGGGCCCCTTGTCTGGCAAGTCGAACGCCGTCGAGTTTTCCGGTAAGCAGTGGATTGATTTTGGCCGCCAAGATCGGTTCGCCTTTTCGATGCCGTTCACCATCGAGACATGGATGTGGATTGGAGCTATGGACCATGGTCGCTCTATTTCCGCTGATCCGGGCTATGAATTTCCTGCCAGAGGCGGTTGGAGCGTGGGGTATTTGGCAATTACAGAACCGGCGATTCATAACCGCGGTCCATGCCTGCTCTTCACGTTGTACTCTGTCCGCGATTTCGCCTTTGATACCGTCGCGGTGCCTACGCAGCAATGGATTTACGTGGTTTTCGTTTGTCAGCCCGGCAAGGGAGTGGATTTGTTCTTGGACGGCCAGTACAGGGCCTCCCTCGCGGAAAAAAAGTTGCCGATCGTCCAGCCGGTGTGGTTATCCATCGGAAGAACAGCCGGCGGTTTGCTCCCAACGCTCCCCTGGCAAGGTCGGCTGGCTCACATCGCCGTTTACGAGCATGTGCTGACCGAATCGCAAATTAAGAACCATTATCAGCAAGTTGTTGGTCCCCACAAGCAGCAATAACTGAGACCTAGAGGAGTAAGGAGGTTTCATAATGCAGTCCGTTGATCTTGTTGATATCTGCCTGGAAAATAGCCCAGCCACTCAACTTTTTTGGCCTTTTTGTCGGTCTCCCACCGACCAACCCTTCGGGTCGGGACCCGGGCCTGTGTTTATTGGCCTCATAAACGCCAATAAAATGCTGCTGGGGTCTTGTCCTCCACCTGTTTGCGGAGTTTCTAACAGTCGCTTACACTTTTCGCTTTTTTCAATCGTACGGTTTGCAGACACAAGGAGATTTACAGTGAGACAAATTACGAACGTGGCGTTGACGGTCGCCATCATGGCATTCGCGGTTTCCACGGTCCGAGCGGACTTGATCGGCCATTGGACGTTCGACGAAGCGTCGTCGGGAACCGGGACAGGCACGGCCCTGGACTCGTCCGGAAATAGTTACAACGGCACGATTAGCGGCGCCGCCGTCTATACGACCGGAAGGATCGGTTTCGGCGCTTTGACCTTCGACGGGAGCAACGATTACGTTGATGTCGGATACCACGCTGCACTTGCGTTGGCTGGTTCCAACTATACGCTTTCTTGGTGGATGAACTGGGGCGGCAACACGGGTGTCGCTACTCAGCGCATTATCAACTTTGACAATGGAGCGGATCTCAAGGGCGGATATGCGGCCCTCTATAGTAGCCAAAACGGCGGTTTTGCCTTCAGTCAGTCCGATGGCAGCGACCGAAACTGGTGGACTAATATCATGCCCACGCAAGACGGTTGGCATAACATGACCATAACGTTCGATGGCATAAACCGCAACTTTTATGTCGGTGGCGATCTGAAGGGTACTCTTGCCACCACAACTTCGGTAATCGATCGCATGTACGCAAATCCCTCGAACCCCGATGACTTGCGGTTTGGAAGCATACCGGTGTATGGCCAATACTACAAAGGTTCGTTGGACGACATCCGCATCTACAACAATGCATTGTCGGCTGCAGAGGTGAAGTCCCTGGCAGGCATACCCGAGCCATCGTGCCTTATACTGCTAGGTATAGGACTGGTCAGTCTATTGGCTTACACATGGCGGAAGCAAAAGTAAACATATCGGATATTGGATGGTGGATGGCGGATGTACGCAATACGTGCATCCCCGTCCACCCGTCCTTATTTCTCACGGGGAGATGTTGTATGTCTGCAAATCCACCATCCAAAATCCACCATCTCAAATCCGCATTTACCCTGGTCGAACTTTTGGTCGTGATTACGATCATCGGCATTTTGATTTCGTTGTTGTTGCCGGCCGTTCAGGCGGCGCGTGAGGCGGCGAGGCGGCTTCAATGTTCAAACAACTTGAAACAACTTGCCCTGGCGGCCCATAGTCACCACACCACCATCGGCTGGTTTCCCGCGGGCGGCTGGGGCGCCTATTGGATCGGCGACCCGGAACAGGGCGTCGACTGGCGCCAATCGGGCGGCTGTCTGTATAATTTGCTGCCCTACATGGAACAGCAGAGCCTCTGGGGATTGCAATTAGGAAAGTCGACGTCTACCACACCGACAAAGACCGCGGCTGCATCGCAAATGTGCGCCACGCCGCTGTCGGTAATGTATTGTCCCACACGCCGCCCGGCCATCGGCTACAATGCCTATGGGTATAAACTCCAGACATTGGCCCCGCCCCGCTATTCCGATACCACACCGCTCTATGCCCGAAATGATTACGCAGGCAATGGCGGTGATGATGTCAACAATCATTGCGGCACGCATGGCTCAACATTCAATATGAACGGCCCCGACAATCGTGCTCAGGGGCTATCGGCGGAGGGCCATAGTAATTTTGTCAAGATCGCCTCCTTCGCTACCGGGATATTTCACCCAGGCAGCATGGTTTCGTTAGACCAAATCCGCGACGGCGCGAGCAACACGTACCTGTTCGGCGAAAAGTATCTGGTGCCCGACGCCTACACAACCGGCGAGGCCCCCGGCGACAATGTAACCGCCTATATGGGCGCTAATGAGGCCATCATTCGTTGGGCAACGACGGATCCGACAATGCGGCCCATGCAAGACACGCCGGGCAGTTGGACCCGTTTTGTCTGGGGCAGCGCCCATGCGAGCGGCTTCAATATGGCCCTGTGTGATGGCTCCGTGCGGCACATCGGATACACAATCGACCTGACCATTAACACACACCTTTGCAACCGCAAAGATGCCGAGCCAATCGATGCCGGTGCATTCAATCACTGACCTTTTTTTGTCCGTATCCACTTACTCATTGGAACCGCTCTTAAAGCGAATCCAAACACAGTTGTGGGATTGACTCTTACAACCAGGAGAAATCGATGAGACGTTTTGTATCTTTAGCAGCACTGATGGGATCGCTGTTTACCCTTTGTTACCCAGATTCGCCGGTTGTGGCCGGTGACACTCCAACGGTTCGCGATACGATGTGGGTCTGGGCACATTATGAAGGATCCTACAACAATCAGTGGGGACTTCCTGGAAAATCTACCATGACGCCTGTCGCCGGTGCAAAGTGGTTAGGGGTGCCGAACATTATCATGCTCCGTTACGGCGCAAATCCAAAACCGCCGCTCGATCAATATGCCGAATCCTTTCGGACTACCAAGAGAGTCATGTGGTCTGTGACGGGAGACGGAGGAACAACCTCGGAAAGCGAGCGGGACCATGTCTTCTCGCTGGCGGCGAAAATGCCCAACATTACCGGTGTCTTCATGGACGATTTCTTTCGCTTCCAACTAGGCTATGTGCCTAAAAGTCCGACCGAGGAAACGCCCGCTTCGCTATCGACCAAAGAACTGGAGCAACTCCGCAAACGATTGGACATCAATGGACGGAAACTTGACCTGGGCGTCGTGGTATATACCCACCAATTGGACAAGCAAATCATTCCTCATCTGAAATATTGCGACATCGTGTCCCTTTGGACCTGGGATCCAGCGGATCTGGCTCACCTAGAGGACAACTTCGCCAAGTTGCAAGCCCTTGCACCAGGCAAACGTATCCTATTGGGATTGTATATGTGGGACTTTGCCGGCAAAGGGAAGCCGATGCCCATTCCCTTGATGAAAAAACAGTGCGAACTCGCGCTGAAGTGGCTTCGCGAAGGTCGCATCGAGGGAATGATTTTTCTGGCGGCCGGCCTTTGCGACCTAAACCTGGAGGCCGTCAACTGGACACGCTCATGGATCGCCGAAGTTGGTGACCAACCGCTCCATGCACAATGAGGAATAAGACTTTTTTCGAGAGATGTTGCGGTGAAGATCATTATTGGAGCGTGCATTGCCTGCACGATTGGAGAGAACGCGGAGGAGTACGAAGCAACTTTGTCCAGGGATGGAAATCCCGAAGAGTTGGCGGCTTTCATGGAAAACGTGAAGAAGCCCTGGATCGCCTTCAAGGTAATGGCGGCAGGATCCATTCGGCCGAGAATGGCGTTTCCCTATGTGTTCCGCCATGGCGCCGATTTTATCGTTGCGGGAATGTTTGATTTCCAGGTCGAATCAGACGTGAAAATCACCATCGAAAGTTTGCAAAATGTCAAGAGCCGCAAACGCCCCTGGTACGGTTGATGATAGTAGATGGCATCAGTCCGTTGACTTGAGAATCGCGCGGCGGGCATTGTCGCGATAGATTTTTCGCAGCACGTCATCAGGAAGATTTAGTCCGAAGATTTTCCAACGCGAGTAAACGCCGAAACGGCCGATATAGTCGGGGTAGTCGAAGTATTCGTCGCGCGTTTCCATAAAACGGAAATAGCACCGATACGCGTCGGCCGAGACCGGCATATCCAGCCCGAAGAGAATGCGATCCTGATAGCGGATCATAAACTCGCGGGCCGTATAGGGTTGGCGGCCTAGTTCGTCAATCCGGGCCGAAAAGTCGATCAGCACGTTGGGATAAGCATCGAGCCACGCGCCGACCAATGCCAGATCTTCCGGCATGTTGGCTACATGCGGTAAAAGGAACGTCGTTTCCGGATGCCGGGCGATCAACCGATTCCGCTGCTCCAACAATTCCGCTTTGCTGAAGTGAGAGCCAGCGAAACTCCAGTTGGGAAATTCCTGCAACGTCAGGTAATGCTCATTCCTGCCGTCGATCGGCTGAAAAAAGCCGATTGGATCAGAAACGTGGATCAAAACGGGGATTCCCAACCGGCCGGCCTTGTCCCAAATCGGATCGAACCGCTCATCATCCACTCGCAACATGGCGTCAGAACGGTCGCGAAAATAGAGGCCCAACTCCTTGGTCACTTTAAGACCTCGTGCACCGGCGGCTACATCACGCTCCAAAGAGTCGATGCATCGTTTGGCAAAATCCTCGTCTTTCAGCAAAACGGGATCGCCCCATTGGGCAAAATCCGCCATTGTCATGGCGGCAAAACGGCCGGGATAGCGACGCACGTAATTATCCAAAAAACATTCCAGCCCGCGGCGGGCAATGCTGTAGGTGTTGTTCACCAGAGGCATCGTGGTGTTGCCGGTCACGTTGATCCACGTTTCAACGCCAACCGCGTCCATCAGTTCGATCAGTTTTTCGGCCGGCAAATCGCCGAAAAGATGATTGTGGGCATCGACCACGGGAAAACGCGCCTGCCGTGGAGTATGTTCGGCAACTTTCAGCAAACATTCCGGGCGGTAGTCTTTTAACAATACGTCGGCCATGGCCTTTTTCTCCGCCAATCCTACGGCAATATCGCCTCGATGCCGGTCATTTCACAAAACTCGATGAGATCGTTATACAAATACTCGCCGTAGCCGAGGCAGGCGTATTCGTTGGTCCAATGCTTGAGCATCTTGTCGATATCGCAATGGGCCGTCACAAAACCGTGCGGCCAGAAGGGAATTCCGCACTCCTTTTTGCGGGCTTCAAGCTGATCGGCAGGCGGCTCGAAAATCGAACAGCGCGTGATGACCATCGTAAACCGGCCATCGACGCGGCCAAGCCTCGCCAGCACGCCCTCCCCTGCCTTGCAAACAAGCTTGATCGAAAGACCGCCGGCCTCGCCTTCGGTCGGAATACCATGTTCGGCGAATCCGGCTGGGCCTAATTTGCAGGCTAACGACGGCGGACACGCGCCATCGCCGATGATTTTGATCTCTCGGCTAGACTTTTCGATGTGCTGCAAATCTCCGTAATAGACAGGCTCATGGCTCAACTTGGTCAATAGCAACACCGTCATCGCGGTATTGAAATCGCCAAGGGTCGAGCAGCCGACGCCGTCCTCCAGCATCATGCTTTGGGCAAAACAGGTGGCGCCGTATTCGTCGCCAAGGCCGGGGAACGACTGGATCGTGTAGAAATCCCATTGGTTTTTCGCCACCAGCTTTTTAATTGCCAGATACAAACGCAAAGAACGTTCGTTGACGATATTTTTCTCGGGCATTGCACCAAAGAGCTTACGAATCCGTGGTTCGATAGCAGCCAGTTCGTCGTCGCCGATCTGCTGAGCCGTGTGGAGCAGTTCGGAGGTGTCGCGCGAGTCGATATCGACGCCGAACATTTTCATCCACTGGCTCGGATCGGCTGCGCCGCAGGTTTGGCCCATGCCACGCCCGCCGAACGTGCCAATCGTCGACATGTTGAGCCAGTTACGCATGTGGGCAGCGCGGCAGAAACCGGCAATTTGATCGACTTCCGCAGGTTCCGAGGCCCGGCCGTAGACGAACTTGTGCGGGATGCCGATTTCGAGCAACGCACCGTGCAGGACCAGACCACCGACAGGTCGCCAACCTTGCGAACCGGGATGCGTCCAGATGAGCAAACCCTTGCCTGTCATGGTGAAATCGCGCAACGCGGCTATCATGTGGGCCGACCATACCCAGGTGCCGGAAAACAACACAACACAGTCGATCCGGTCATCGTCCTTCATCTTTTTCAAGGCCGTGCGGGCTTCTTGCTTGGTGGCCACGACAACGTCGTGTTCGACGAGTTGGAGGCCGCGATCCGCTAAAGCCTTTTTGGATTGTGCGATCATCGCATCGTCGATAAAGGGGCGACCCATCGGATCTTGGAGCCCGTCTTTGTGAATGCCGTAAACAATGAAACCAACCGTGGGACGAATCATCGCGTCATCTCCTGTCAATGTTATGAATTCCAATAATCCCGGATGGCGGGATAAAGTTCTCGATACTTGTTGAAACGATCGTTATAAACGGCGGCTCGACGAGCGTCGGGCTCGATGGTGTGCCTGGTTTTGACCCATTGGTTGGCCAGAATGCGAGGAGAAACGCCCGTTTGCGCGGCACAAGCCAACATGGCCGCACCCAGACATCCGGCCTCGGTGACTTCCAAGGTGACAATGGGGCGGTTCAACACGTCGGCCTTGAGTTGCACGAGGGTTTCGCTCTTAGCACCGCCGCCGATGGCGCGAAGTTGGCGAATATCCAGCCCCGACTCATGGAGGATCTCGAAGTTCAATCGCATCTCCATAGCCACGCCTTCGACGAGCGCTCGCAACACCTCATTGCGTGATGTGCTCAAACGCAAGCCGAGGATTGCGCCGGGCGTGTTGGCATCGAAATACGGCGTGCCGGAGGGCGTGAAATAGGGCAATACCAGCAGATTAGTGGGCTCGGAGGACATCGAGCGGGTAAGCAAAGTGTAAACGTCGACGCCGGAACGCGCGGCCTCGGCCAGTTCGGGCTGTCCCCACTGATCGCGGAACCAACGCAAGATATTCCCGCCGGTTAGGCTGAAAAAAACCGTGGAATAGGCGCCCGGCACGGTAAAATCATAGGTGCAAAGGTTTGCCCGATAGAGCTCCTGGCTGAGTCGCAGTTGCTCGAACATCGGACACACGCATTCGACGGTGCCGGAAGCATACATGGCCATGCCCGGCTCGACCGCTCCCGCGCCCAACGCGCCGCAAGGTTGATCGTGTCCGCCGGTGGCCACGATGACGCCGTTCGGCAGGCCGAGTTCTTGCGCGATCGCGGCGGAAATTGTTCCGACCACCCTGCCCGAGGCCATTGGCCGTGCAAGCCGCGAGGGATCGAGGTCTAGGGTTTGCAATATCTCCTTGGACCACTCATGGGTGCGAACGTTGAAGAACATGGTGCGGCCGGCCAGCGGCCAACTGATCGCCGGATCGAGCCCAAGCTGCTGCTGGAATAAATCTTCAAAGCATAGGAACTTATGCGCCGAGGCAAATGCTTCCGGTTGATTTTGCTTGAGCCAAAGCAGTTTGAAGAGCGTGAACATCGGGTGCGGCGTGTGGCCGGTCAGGTCGTAAAGCCGCTCGGCGCCAAACTCGCGGCTGAACGACGAGACAATCTCGACGGCTCGGGCGTCGGACGAAACCATGCCGTTGCCTTGGATGCGGCCGTGAGCATCTACCGGCGTGAAAGCTTCGCCCTGACAAGAGATGCCCAACGCCTGAATGGGGTCGGAGGGTTGGGCGGCTGCCGCCTCGCGAATGACATCGCGGCAATCCCGGCACACGCGCTCGGAATCTAGCTCGGCCCAGCCGGGATGGGGAGTGAGCAGCGGATATTCGCGATAGGCCAACGCCAGCAGCCGGCCTTTGTCGTTGAATACCGCCGCCTTGCATCCCGTGGTGCCGATATCGAGACCGAGATAGCTCATAACGTCATCCTATTGAGTCGAGAACCGGTAAATGCACGTATGCCGGTAGTCTACTCCCGGACGAAGGATCGTGGAAGGGAAGTGCGGGTGATGCACCGCATCGGGCGGACGGCCGGTTTCCAAGCATACGCCGGCATGTTTGCCATAACATTGACCTCGCTTGCCCTTCAAGCTGCCGTCGAGATAATTGCCCGTGTAGAGCACAATCGCCGGCTCGGTCGTCAACACATCCATCCGTCGGCCGCTCGCTGGATCGCTAAGCATGGCTACGTGGGCAAGTTTCCCATCGGGATGATTGTGCAGATAACACAAATCGTAACCTTGCGTTTTTGGGGTCGTTTGTTGGATACGGGCGCCGATCCGTGTCGGTTCTCGGAAGTCGTAAGGCGTTTGTTCGACATGGGCCACTGCGCCCGAGGGCAAATCCGGTTCCTCGGCCGGGATCCAACGGTCAGCATCAAGTTGCAGCACATGGCCAAGTACGTCGCCTCGGCCGTCGCGGGCCAGATTGAAATAGCTGTGATGCGTCATGTTGACGAGCGTGGGCCGATCCGTGGATGCTTGGTACTCGATTCGCAGTTCGTTGTCGTTCGTCAAGGTGTAAATAACAACGACATCCAGAGTGCCGGGATACCCTTCATCACCTTCGGGGCTATGCAAGGCGAAGCGGACGGCGGGGCCATCTGGTTGCGAGATGGGCTCGGCTTGCCAAACACGGCGGCTGAAGCTGCGATGTCCGCCGTGCATGTGGTGAGGGCCATCGTTCCGCGAGAGTTGATACGTTTCGCGGTCGAGCGAAAACTCACCGCCGGCAATGCGAAATGCCACGCGGCCCACGATGCAGCCGAAATAGGGACTTTGCGTTTCGTAGGGCGGCAAATCGTCGAACCCGAGGACGATGTCTTCCGAGTTTCCAGACCGGTCCGGCATCCAAAGTTCGGTAACGGTCGCCCCGTAGGTGATGATTCGGGCCAACGCGCCGTGGGCGTTTCGCAAGGTGTAGCGATCCACGGCCAGACCTTCGGCCGTTGTTCCCCATCGATCTTTTTCAACACAAGAAGTATTCGCCATAGTTCACAAAACCTTGCTTCTATTCAGCCGCGGCCTTTTTCGCTTTCTCTAAAACATCTTTCAAGGCAATCGGTGCGCCGTTTTGGCGTTTGCTTTCGTCGGCGCCCTCCATGAAGGCGTAGATTTCCAGCGTTTGCTCGGGCGTGACCGGCGGCTTGCCTGTCTTGATATATTTGACAATCTCCAACAGCAGCGGCTCGTAACCGCCAAAGTTGCCGGCCGGGGCAATGCCCTTGTCGCCAAACACCGTAGCTCCAAACCCGGTCGAACCCCGGAGAATGCCGCGGAAAGTGCCTAGCCGGCCGTCTTCCCAAACGCCCGAGGCCAGATCCGCCGTCGGCGTTTTGACGCGGCTCACTGTTTTACAGCCGGAACCCATGATGGTAAATAGCAACTCGCAGCCGTGGATGCCATAGTAATACAAATCGGGATGGCTGGGCTCGAGCGGGGCGTTGTTGCCGTAGGCGTCGCAACCAAGCACCTGGCCGACTCGCGGATCGTTGCACATTTTTACATAGTCGGGACTATAGCGGAGCGACGAATTCGAAAACAACGGCGTGCCTGTTTTCGCGGCCATGTTGTAGATCCGCACCACGTCGGTCAGCGAGGCTGCCACGGGCTTGTCGATGAAAACGGGCTTTTTCGAGGGGAAAACCGCCTTGGCTTGCTCCAGATGTTTTCGGCCGTCGATGCTCAAAATCAAGATGGCATCCACTTTCGGCAACATGGCCTCGATCGTATCGACAATCTCGACGCCCATGTCGCGCATGGACTGGATGTTTTTTTGGATGTTGTCAGCGCTGAAGGGAATATCGGGACTGAACGTCGGTACGGCCGCCACGACTTTCATTTCGCGGATCGCCGGATCAGTTTTTGAATTGGTAAGAATTTGCGTCCACGGTACGCCGTGGGCGTCGAGTCCGACGATGCCGATGCGAATCAATGGCTTATCTTGCGCCGAACTATCGCCGACGGCAACCATAAAGGTCATGGCAGCGAAAAAAAACGATATTGCAAAAATGTTGCGAGAGAACATAAGCAGCACTCCCTTATTATCTGACTAAACTTGCTCAGGAATCACATAGGGTGCGCGATATTCGCGTTTCAGTAGTTTGTCGGCTTCGGGATCATTAACGAAATGCTCGGCCTTGGAATCGAAACGCACCGACCGCTTGAGCTGGTTGGAAATCTTCGCCAAGTGGCAGACGGCCGTGGATAGATGGCCTTGCTCAACATCGGCATTCAACTCCTCGTGCTTGCGACTGCGACACGCGGCAATCCAGTTCTGGAAGTGGGGCACGTCCATCATGGGATGGCCCTCCGCCGCCGCATGCGGGCCAGGCACATGGTCTGGCCCCATGAATGTGTAGTAGCTCGAATAGTCGGGGATAATCATGTAACCTTCGCTACCGAAAAAGATCACGCCCACAACTTGGTTTGGTGCGACAAAGGGATACTTCTCGCGCATCTCCGCTTCGCTGTTGGTATACCCGTGGCGAATCTCAAAAGAGACCTGCAAATTTCGGCCCTCATACTGACAGACCAGTGATTGCGTGTTGGGCGTGTCCGCGTCGTCATCCTCGGCGGGCACATAGCGTCCGCCCAACGACATCATGATATTCGGATGCGCATCCAAGCCAAGCCCCCAGCGGATGATGTCGATGTCGTGGCAAGTCTGGTTGGCAATATCGCCGCTGGCGAAGTTCGAGTTCCAATACCAACGATGATGTTGGAAATTACTGTATTCAACCATTTTCGCCGGCCCTACCCAGGCGTCCCAATTGAGCCCCGCCGGTGCAGGCTGCGGACGGTGCTTGCCAAGATTGCCTCGCATCTTATACGACATGCCACGAGCCATATAGAGCTTGCCGATCACGCCCTCTTTCAGCTTTTTGATGCCCTCCATGACATTTGGGCTGGATCGATTTTGTGTGCCGATCTGGACCATGCGCCCGTACTTTCGGGCGGCCTCGACCATTTTGCGGCCTTCCCAAATGTTGTGCGTGGCAGGTTTTTCCACGTAGACGTCTTTTCCTGCCTGACAAGCCCAGATGGTTTGCAGGGCATGCCAATGGACTTGCGTGGCGAAGCTGACCGCATCGATCGACTTATCATCGAGCATTTTCCGCTGATCGGCATAGACGGCCGGTTTTTTCCCGGACAACTCAGGGAACGACTTCGAGGCGCCGTCTAGTTTTGCCTGATCGCAATCACAGATGGCGGCAATCTCAACGCTGCCGTCTTGAACCAGTTGGTTCAGAGCAGCGACATGCGAATGCATTCGCCCACCCATCCCAACGAGACCGATGCGAATCCTCCCATTGACACTTTGGGCAGACCTCGCAATGGCCGGCACTGACAGCAAGGAAGCCGCAACCGCCGAAGATTTCAAAAACGTTCGTCGATTCGTGTTAGCCATGACGCACCTCTCGTTGGGTTTGAATGATAAAACGCATTACCACGGGGGCAAGCAAAGCGTGCCGCCTTCCAGGTGGACAATGCTGCCATTGATGAATCCGGCTTCGTCACTCAGTAGGAAAGCAACGGCATTGGCCACGTCGATGGGTTGCCCCATCCGCTGAACGGGAATTTTTTTTGCAACGTCCGCGTAGATTTCTTCTTTGGGCTTTGACCAGCCCGCACACGATGCGGCCAGCATCGGCGTGTCGATCGTGCCGGGGCTTACACCAACGAATCGAACGCCCTTCGGGCTGTGATCGGTCGTCAACGAACGAATCAGGGCGACCAGAGCAGCCTTTGTAGCGCAATAAATTCCATGACCCGGGAAACCGATGTCGGCAGCCACGGATGTGGTGAAACAAATAACGCCTCGGCCTTGCCGTTCCATGATCGGAATGGCATGTTTTGCCACAAGCACGGGCCCCAGCAAATTCACATTGACCATTGCGTGAAAATCGTCGAGCGTCAGGTCGGTGATCTTTTGATTGCGCAACAAACCCGCGTTGGAATGAACGGCATCGAGACGGCCGAACTTTTCAACGGCCAAATGGATTGCCGCTTGAACATCCTCCTCATTCGACACGTCGCCGAACTTAAAAACGCACGAGTGCCCTTCGTCGGTAAGACGTTTTGCCAGCAACTCGCCTTCCTTGGCTTGAATCGACATCGTGACGACCTTTGCACCCTGATGCGTCAGCAGTTCGGTGCAAGCCTCGCCGATTCCCGACGTTCCACCCGTGATGAGAATGACTTTGTCTTGAAGAGTACTCATATTCATTTTCCTTAGCGGTAACAATTTTCCAAGTTGTTGTTTTTTAGATGTTTGGCAATTCATAACCCTTGCGACGCGAACGGGATCGCAGTTTGTTCGCTTCGTCGTCGCCGATGAATTCTTCTTTTACAGGATCCCACTGTAATTTGCGATTCAATTCGCGGCAGATATTGATCAGATGGCAGACCGTCGTGCTGCGATGTCCGACCGTGGCCGAGGCGACCGGTTTCTCCCGCGTTCTCATACAGTGGACCCAATTGCCGATGTGTTGGTGCGAAACGCTGGCGAATTCGGACTTATCGGCTGCCGGCGGGGCGTCTTTGATTAGTTCGCGCGGATTGCTGGACAACTTATTGCGGTTGATTTCGATTTTACCCTTTTCGCCAATGAAAACGCCGCCCATCTGCGGACCTTTATCGTGCGGGATATCCATTTTCAGAATGGCGCCGTGGGCATAACGCATCGAAACCTTGGCGTTTAGCCCGCGGTTCCATTCCGGCCGAATCGACATGGCGTCGTCATAGCGTGTCGAGTCTTTTGTGTTCGCACCCGACTCTTCGGGGCCTTCGGGCCAGATTTCAACGGGTCCGGTATCGTCGGTGCCCAGGGCTCGTTGGATCTGGTCGAAGGCATGGACCCATCCGGTCACGAGCCAGCCGCAGTATTCTCGGAAGCGGGCCCAATGATCGAGGCCCGGATGCAATTCCGAGCTAAAGGGAATCAATTCGGTTTGGCTGCACCAAAGATCCCAGTTCATTTCCGGAGGCGTGGGCTCGGTCGGAAACTTTGGACGGTAGGCCGGCCCCCGGAAGTTCGGACATCGCACGGTTTGCACCTTGCCGATGGCGCCGTTGCGGATCAGATCGCTGCCGAAATTGTTGATGGCAATCGATCGCTGCTGGGTGCCCGTTTGAAAGACCGTTTTGTACTTCTGTTCGGCGCGGACGAGATACTGCCCTTCCTCGATCGTAAGCGTTAATGGTTTTTCGGCGTAAACATCAAGCCCCGCCTGCATGGCATGAAGACAAGCAAGCACGCGGACGTGCGTTGGCGTGGCGACGAATACGCCGTCGAGCTTTTCCTTGGAAAGCATCTGACGATAGTCTTGATAGGTTGCGCATTTTTCGGAGACGATCGTGTTTTTCAGTTGTCGCACTGCACCTAAATAACGAGGGATCGCTCGCAAGTCGCAATCGGCTACGGCCACAAGTTGCAGATCCGCGGGACTTTCCCTCGTCAAATCATACGAACGACCGCCGGGGCCGATCATACCGACGTAAATCCGATCGTTTGCGCCGGGCTTTCCTGGTTTGCCCAGTACGGAAACCGGGATTACTTGGGGAACCGCCAATGCGGTGGCAGTGGTTGCCGCGGCTTTCAGGAAGCTTCGTCGATTTGCCGGAACGTTGGACATTTTCTCTATCCTTCGGACAACAGAAAACAATCTTATCCTTTGAAGCCCGAACGAGCACGGCGTGAACCGCCGGATCGCCGGAATTCGACCGCTTTATCGATCAAGGTGAAGATGTCATACTTGGGCCGATAGCCTAAAACGTATCGCGATTTGGCCACATCGATGCAGAAATCTTGGCCTACGGGATCCACCAGATCGAGCGTTTCGATGCCAAGCTTTTTCGCGGCATACTGGGCGGCCTCGACATAGTTGAAAGGATCGTTCATGGCGATCATGAACGTTTGGCCTTCGATGCCCTCGGTTCTCAGAGCCAACAGATATGACTGCACGCAATCCTCGACGGCCACAATATGCCGAAACATCGGCGTGCCGTCGGGATGCCGCAAGGCAACCGTTGCGTCGCGTCCGCCGGAAAAATCCGCACGCTGGCGATCGTTCATCAGCTCGGACCAAACAGGCACGCCGAACTGGTCGCCGGCGACGGTAAGATGCGTGAGGATATCATCCTCAGCCTGGATCCACGACATACGCAAACAAACGGTCGGCACGCCGGCCTGCCAAAAGAACTCTTGGAACATCGTTTCTTCAAGGGCTTTCGACAGCGGATAGTAGCCCGGATAAGCGACCATCGGCATGTCTTCACGGATGGGCACAGGCTGCCGATTAAAATAGATGCCATTCACCGCATCGCCACTGGCCAAGATGACCCGTTGCGGCCGTTTGGTACGCATGGCGGCGTCCAGCAAATTAAAAGTCCCCTGGGCGCTCACTTTGATCACGGCCTCCCGGTCTTCCTTGCAGGAGGCAAGATGAATCACGGCATCGCTGCGAGCGACTACGGATTCCATCGCCTGGCTGTCGGCGATATCGAGTTGGACTTCCTCGACGCCTTCCACACCGACCGGCAATCGCCGATCGGCCGCGATGACATGATAACCTTCGGCCACAAGGGCCTCGCAAAGCGGTCCTCCCAGCTTGCCGCTGGCGCCAGTGACCATGACGGATTTGATCTTCAACATATCTTCTCCCTGTAGGGTGCGTCCGCGACACACCGCCAAAACCAAGTAGGGTGCGTCCGTGACGCACCGATATTATGCCAAATGTTTTACGAAGGAGGTGCGTCGCAAACGCACTCTACTTCTTGTAATACTCCATAAACTCGACGATAGCCCCATCTTTGGTTTGATAGAAACCAACCCGTGCAATCCCCGCGTCGAACGGTTCTAAAAGCACTTTAAGGCCCTCGGCGGCTTTCGCGATGTCTTCCACGCGGAAGGCAATATGGGGATGGTCGCGCGCGGGACTTTGCACGGGACTGTCGGGCTCGAATCGCAACCATTCGATCTTATACGGATGCGCTGCGATGTCAGTCACCCAAACTTTGGTTGCCGCAACGTAAACTTCCCCTGGCTTTTTCTCGGTTGTGATCATGCCGACATGATCGAATTGCATCGTATTCTCCTTGGTATCGTTGGCCGGCGTTGAGGCGGTTGTTGCTAACAGAATTAGCATTGAGGTTGCTAACGCCGTCATTGTTTTGTAAATAAACATGATACTTATCTCGCTTAGTCATTTTTTGCGAATGGCATGGCATTGCTGTACTTAGCCCGCCTTGCTTCTGATAAATCAGAAATGAACCACCTTTCCGGTATGCGACGATTCCTCGGCGGCGGCCAACAGCGCCACGGCGTCGCGCGACTCAACAGGCGTAATACGCTCCGGCTTTTGCCCCTGCGCCACGCAATCGGCAAAATAACGTAGCTCGCCACGTAAAATGCCGAACCGTTGGCCGAAGACGTGCGGCCAATAGAACGTGTCGGGGCGACGATTGCCCATAGCATCATGGATTTCCAGACCTGCTTCCCCGCAGTTGATATAGATGGCTCCTTCCGTACCGATGATTTCCATACGAGCGTCGATCTGGTAGGGTGTGCTCTCGGGCAGATGCCAAACCGATTCGATCATAGCGACCACCCCGCTCTCGAAACGCACCATCGCAAAGCCGCCGTCGGGATACTTATTCGTGCCGGGATGGACCTCTTGGGCGTAAACGCTCACCGGCTTCGATTGGCAGAACCAAAGCATGAGG
>CAYWGR010000020.1:0-9752 GCA_964458015.1 uncultured Planctomycetaceae bacterium | reverse complement strand
GGCTACCTCTGGGCCGCCGTCGGCCTCATCGTCACGAGTTACGTGAAGATGATCAACAACTTCACGTTCTTCACGAGCGGCGTGATCACGCCCGTGTTCTTCTTCGCCGGAACGTTTTTTCCCGTCCTCGGCCAGCACGGCACCGTCGTGGATACCGTCGCCCATCAGGGCCGAGATGCTATCGAGTACCTGGCGGCCAATGGCTTTCGACAGATTACGCCGGGCGTGCATGGAAATAATCTTGCCGATCTTGCCCTCATCAATCGCCTGCTTGGCTAAGGCCACGCGCGGATCGAATCGGCAGATGTGGCCGACCATGAAGAAACCCTTGGCCTCTCCGGCTGCTGCAAGAATCTGATCGCAGTCTGCCGCTGTGGGAGCCATCGGCTTTTCCAAAAAAACGTGCTTGCTGCTCCGCAAGGCGTCGATGGCGATGTCGCGATGATCGGCCACATGGGTTGTGATGCCGATAATGTCGATATCCGGGTCGGCCAACATGTCGTGATAGTCGGTATAGCGTTTGGAGACGTGAAACCGATCGGCCACTTGAGCCAATCGCTCGGGCCGGCGCGTGCAAACGGCCGCCAACTCCACGCCCGGCATGTCGGCCAGTGTTTCGGCATGAACTTCGCCGAACCATCCTAGTCCCAGAACACCCCAGCGGATAGATTTCGTATGGATCATACAACAATTCCTTGTTTGCCGTTGGCCGTCGTACCGAGAGCCGCTAAACAGCGTTGCCTTATGAATCTATATGTGCTTGTACATCATCATTTCGATGACGGGTTGTTTTTCGCTGTAATTTTCACAATGCGAATATCGCCCGGACCGACTTGGATTGCAAAAGCGTTCTTTTCTTGCAAACGTGAAATCGTGGCGTTCACACGTAACTCCGAAAGACTTTCGACCTGCAACTCTCGCATATCTACAGTCACTTCGGCTGCTTCGGCCGTATTCAGTTCTTCGGGGGTGTTGGTGAATTTTGTTACGCCTTTGTTGTTGATGAGATAAAGCCACCAGCCATCGGCTACTTTGTTCAATCCGTACTGAATGTCTCCCTCCACCGTGACGGGCAGCGTATCATCGACGATTTGCCGCATTAAAAGTTCGACGAGCGGTATTTTCGTCGTTGTTGCGGCGATACTGCCGCATTCGCGAGGAAGCATGAAATCCACGGTCGTCAGAAGAACATTTCCGCGGCCGACGTGATGAATACTTGCTAGAATGCCGCCCTTGCTGTCGGTCCATAGCGACCGAGCACCTTGAAGTTCGATAGGTTCGTAATCGTAGGGCGTGGTTAATGTAACGGGATTGCCGCCGGAAGTCGAGGAAAGGGGCGACTCGACTGCCAGAGTTTTACCGGAACGTCGCACACCTAGGAATTCAACAGGAAATTGGTCGCCAATTTGCCGGCTGTTGAGGACTAACGTGCCGCCCTGACGCACATATTCCATCAATCTCTCGGCTAAAGCAGCGGTGAGATCGTACTTGCCGAGGAGAACGGCAACCTTGTAATTCAATAGCTTTTCTAACGGTACGGGACCGCTAGGCGGGTTCGGCACAAGCACGTCGTAGCCGTCGCCGAATCGGCTATTGGCCAAACAACCTTCCTTACCTTTTTTCGTATCTTGTGCGAATGGTGCAATCGTGTAGAAGAAGGCATCGATCATTCGGTCGGCTCGTTCGTCGGGGAAATGCGACCAGGGACTACCACCCCACACGGGCATGCCCTGGCTGAACGGCGTCAACAACGCGACGGGTGCGTAGCTGATGCCGCGATCCGGATGTTGCTTCGTGAAGGCGTACCATTCCTTCATCGCTTCCCCGTGGGGCGAAAGACTCCACTTGTCGGGCGATCCCTTTTCCAAGCGGCAATACGCACGGGGCCAATCCTCATGCTGAACAACGCTTGCGCCGGCCAGATAGGCCAAATACATGTCGCGACGCTTGAGCGATACCGACATGCCGACCCCCGGGCCTGACGATTCTTCTTGGCCTAGCACCTCCGAATGCGTCGTTGACACATAGTTGGGCTCGTTGTTCACCGACACTTTCCCATTTTTATCATGGCCGTTATAGTATGTGGCCATGTACCACTCCCACGGCTTGCCGTATTGCCGAGCCGTGCCGCGAATGTGGAACATTCCCGCCTGATGACGATAGGGGCCGGTGTTGGTCGTCTCCATGATGGCCATGCCGGAGCCCCATTCCAGGGAATAATGGTCGAAGCACCAAGCGGCACGCAGAAACATCATTGCATCAGGATCGTCGAAAAAATAACGCCGCAGCCCTGCATAGCATTCGTGCAAACCGCGAACCGCGGCGTCGCGATCAGCAAGGCACTGTGTTTTCACAGCCTTCGTCCGGTCCATGGCCGTTTTCGTCCAGTGTTCCCGCTCTCCTTGTGCAATAGTGCCGGCGTCGTTGGAGAGGGCGTAGGATATGAATTCATTGTCCCATTCAACGCCTGTCCAAAAACCCAGAAAATTAGGATGCTCCCGTTTCCACTTTTCATAGCCGGCCTTGTCAGCCCGAAAATCATCCAGACAACGAAACGGCGGCCGCCCGACCGTACAGTAGACGACAAAAGGTTTCTTAGGATCGGGCGTTAAAGGTCGCAGCTTATCGACGCTCACCGTCAACGGATCGTTGCCGGCGGCTTGCAGGTTAGGCACGAAGTATTGCTCGGCCGCCTCGACGACCATCGGTTCGCTGGTAATGGCCCCTTGCCCTTTCGCCTTCGCCGCCTCGGCCGGCAACATGTTCCAAAATCGCCGTTGCAGAATCTCCGGCGGCGTGAATTTGTTGCTCACATCAAAATCTTCCCGGGCGACGATACGGCTTCCCGCTGCCTGCGACTCCTTCGCTCCGGCAAATCCGTTCATTTCCGCAAGAATAAAAGCCGTTAAAACAATTAGAAACGCCGCGAAAAACACCTTTCTTTCCATATTGATGCCGAGGCAAGCAATCACATTATGTTTGGTGCAAAGCCGTTTCATGGTAAGCTCCTTCGGGGATGTACCGTTCGTCGTGGTTCTATATCTCCGACCAACCACCGGGCACGGGCACGGGATAACGGCCCTGCGCGTCGGCCTGAACCGGCGGCGCACTGTTCTCATTGATTGCATCAATGCCACCGGGCACCCATTGGAATTTGGAAGCCATCGCTTCGTCCCATGTAATGTTTCTGCCCATGTGAATCGCGGCACGGCCCATCATATCGGCCAAGTTCGACAGGGCGGCCCGTTTCGCTTCGTTGTGGGGTTTGTTATTGCGGATGGCGTCCAACAAGACATCCCATTCCTCTTGCCAAGGTGCGATTTCCTTTTTTGCTGCTTTCCAGGCAATGTTGTCTGCTTGAATGCGTTGATCCTTGTAAATCTGGCAAGTTCCCGCATGAATGTTGCCCGAAAATTGTGCCGCACATTTGGTGCCGTGAACGAACGTGGCGAATTCATTAAAACAATTCGGAATATAGCGCACCACATCGTATGCCTTTGTGCCGTCGGCGAAAGTCCACTCGGCAGAAAACGAATCCAGATTCTGACTGCAATCCGTACTGCCGCTAATTCGGCCGCCGACGCCGTGCGCATTCACCGGCCATGCATCTTTCAGCCAACAGAGTTCGTCGATCTGGTGGATATCCATTTCGGCCCACAAACCGCCGGAAACCCAGTAAAAACTGGTGAAATTGCGAATTTGCCAGGAAAGATCCTTGGCGTCTTGCGGGCGAGGGCCCATCGGCACGGGGCCCTGCATACGGTAGGCGCGGATCAGTTGAATATCACCCAACGCACCGTCGCGGATGCGCTGGATCAGCTCTTGGCGATTCTTCGAGTGGCGGCACATAAGACCGGCGGCGATTTTCAGATTCTTTTTCTCCGCCTCTTCGCCCGCCTTGATAAGTCGCCGAACACCGGGCGGATCGGTTGCGAACGATTTCTCCATGAAAACGTTGACGCCCTTTTGCACGGCGTACTCCAACTGCAAGGGACGCCAGCCGGCATATCCGCAGAGCATGGCTACGTCGCCGGGGCGCAGGCTGTCGATGGCCTTACGGTAAGCGTCAAAGCCGACGAAACGGCGATCCGCCGGAACATCAACCTTACCAGGATATGCCTTGCTTAGCGCCGCATGAGTGCCGGTCATCCGATCCTCGAAAAGGTCGGCCATGGCCGTCAGCTTCACCGGGCCACAAGGCGATTCAAAGGCATTGGCAACCGCCCCACTCCCGCGGCCGCCGCAACCGATCAAAGCCAAGCGAATGGTATTGTCTTCGGCGGCATGAACGTGTGGAATCATGGCATTGGCTAAGCCGCAGGCCGCGGCCAAGGCGCCGCTTTGACGTAAAAACACGCGACGCGACGATTTTGAAGACTGGCTCGTGGTTGGTGAAGCCGATTTCATGCTTTTTTCTCCCAGAAAGGGGTTGTGGTGGGCAAACATTTGTCGGGGACGTTGTTCCGTATTCACGCCCGTCAGTCTAGTACTCCTTGCAAATCGGCTCAATGGCCAAGTGCGTCAATCCGATGATGAAAATGCGTCAAACGGGCAAAAAGTCGCCAGTAGAGATATTGCCCCAAATATTGCCGTAATATCTTGGCTCGTATATAATAAGCGATATGACGGGAACCGACTTGCCAATAATATATTTGCGGCATATCTCGCATTTCAAAGCCCCACAGCCCTCCGGCGGTTTGCATCATGGCCCATCCTCGAAACCGAATACGTCGCGTGGCATTGCTGGTCGAATGGTCGCGTGCTTACGGCCGAGGGGTGTTGCGCGGCATTGGGCGATATGTTCAAGCCCACGGCCGATGGAAGGTTTATCATTCCGAACGCAAACTGTCGGAAACGGCCCCTCCTTGGTTGAAGCATTGGCAAGGCGATGGCATCATTGCACGCATCGAAAACCGCAAACTGGCCGAACAGATCAAGCAGTTGCGGATCCCGGTCGTCAACCTTTTCGAGCATGAACATCTCCATGTCCCTTCCGTGTTGACCGACAATCGGGCAATTGCCCGGCTCGCGGCCGAACATCTGGTTGAACGGAGCATGACGCACTTTGCCTATTGCGGATTGCCCGGCATTTATGACGAGCGTGAACATTATTTCGTCGAGTACTTGGCCCGCGCGGGACATACGGTGCATGTTTATGCGCCCACGCGAAAACGATCCGACGCCATGATCGACGCCAGTGAAAGCTTGGAGATTCACCACGAGGAATCGATTGCCCGGTGGTTGTGCGGGTTGCCGAAACCTGTAGGCTTAATGGCATGTAACGACTTTCGCGCACATCAGATTCTGATGGTATGCGCCGACAACAATCTGGCCGTGCCGGAAGAAGTCGCCGTGATCGGCGTGGATAATGACGAGGCGATTTGCAGCCTGACGCAACCTTCGCTCAGCAGCGTCGAGCAATGTCCCGAGGAGGCAGGCTATCAGGCCGCCGCGTTGCTCGATCGCTTAATGCAAGGCAACGCACGTCCGCGCGGGAAAATCATCGTTGCACCGCGCGGCGTCGTGGCTCGACAATCAACCGACATCGTGGCCGTGGCCGATCCCGACGTTGCTTCGGCCTTGCGCTACATTCGCGAACATGTATGCGACGGCATCTCGGTCAACAAGGTTTTGGCGCATGTGGCCATGTCCCGGCGCACCTTGGAGCGTCGCTTTCTTGCATTACTAGGCCGGACGCCCAAGGACGAAATCGCACGAGTGCAATTAGGCCACGTCATGCGGCTGCTTTCAATGACCGATTATCCGCTGGCCAAAATAGCTCAACTAACCGGCTTCCAATACGTCGGCTCGATGTGCGTCCTTTTCAAAAATGCCACGGGTCAAACCCCAGGGCAATATCGGCGGAATCTTCGAGCATCGGGGACCGTCCGCAGTAAGAACTCCTAGCTGAACGCAATCTGTTCTAAAACGTAACTTGTACTAATTGCTGAAAGCTGATCGCTGACAGCTTCCTTACAGCTTGCTGCCGTCGATAGGCAGCTCGATATTCGGCATGCATGCGCCCGAGGTAAACCCGCCGGCCAAGGCGACTGCCGTGCCCGTCTCGATGGTTTCGTCTTCCTCGAAGCCCGGCTCGCGCAGATGCACGTGCATATCGATCCGCCCTGGACTGACGATCCGCCACATGGCGTCGATCATGGTTTTCTGCCCGGTCGGCGAAACATCGTAACCAGCGATGCGTCCGTCGGTAATCAGCACGTTCGCAACACGATCCATCTCTTGCGAAGGATCGACCACCCAGCCGTTTTGGATCAAAATCGAAGGCATAGCAACCCCTAGAGGTGTTAGGGATTCCTTATCTATAGACGATTACCTCCACATTGCAGTAATTTTTGCAGACTTTCCAAGTGGTATAGGTCGCCAAGATGGCAGGCCTGCGGCTCAGGCACGCCACACGGGGCGGCTTGGGCTTATTCCATACCGAAATGTTGTCTAAGAATGTCGGAATTACTCCACAATTCACAGGATGCGTGAAATGCACCATTCACGACGGCTGCGACGTATTCCCCTCCTATAAAAAAACATTCTCCTACAGGTTTTCAAGCTGCTAGTGCGTTCGTCGATTCGCTCCGCAAGTGGTTCCTCGACAGGGAGACGAAACGCGGTTAGCGGGTGATAGCAGCATGCTGAGGGCGTTCGATTCATATGCGGTTGGCCATTCTCATCTCCACGAACCCACGCCCGAACCCTTGTCGTTCCTTTCTCGTCAAGGGCGAGAAACGTTGATTCTACCGCGCCGCCAAACATAGCCGAGCAGGCCAAGCACGCCGGTAGATAGTATTATTAGCGTTCCTGGCTCTGGGATATGATATGCCTTGATGGCGCTAGCCCAGGCATCGCCCATGAGGTTGTAGCCGATTTGATTCGGATGTGAAATGTCGGCGAAGAGTTGCTCGCCTTGCGCATTCGTCTGATGATTGATGTTCATCAGGCTGTACATATCGACCATGGATACGCGCGGGTCATTGCGAGCGGCCACCTTCTGTGCGATCGCCGCGTTGTAGGCGACAATACCACTGTCATACGCCATCGCTCTCGAATCATTGCTGACGATGCTGCCCCCCATGATCTTGGCGACAATGATCTGGGCATCGGGCTTCATTTTCGCTAGGATGACGTCTAGCAAGGCATCGAGTCGGTCGGGGGCCGTGGCGGCATTAGGATTAAGGATGTCATTCGCGCCGATGTGCAACAGAATGATGTCGGGGTTAACATTCATCCAACTGGGGTTGTTTTTCATCCCGTCAATGATTTGTTGGATAGTGTAGGCATTATGTCCTTCGTGGTGGCTCTGATCTGGAATTGACTCCGTAAGCGTTGAACTGGGGTAGGTGGTTTGGCTTCCGACGAACCGGAAGGAATAGCCCGCAGTTACCAAGTTGTTGAAAAGCTCTTGACGATAACCGCCTGGAACCCCTCCTTGGGGCGTGTATCCCGCAGTAATCGAATCGCCCAGGGGCATGATGTTGCCCAGATTTATCGAATCGGCCCGCGCCACGGTGGGGGCCAACAGGCCAATGACTACTGAGACGGCAAATACGATACGCATGTTGTTCAAGCCCCTTATTGCGTTGTCAAACATCGGTGTCCGCCTTAAGTATCCCCATCAGTGAGAATAAAATGGCGAATGGTGGATGGAGCATCTTCACATCCACCATCCGCGCCGATATCTCCTGCCCCTCTCCAGAAAAGAGAAGTACTATTATTGTTCTTGATTCTTCTTTCTCCATGCGTATGCCAGCAAGCCAAATAGTCCTGTTACTAACAGTACACTTGTTCCTGGCTCTGGTATGCCTTCTATCTTAAGGCCCGCAATTTGTCCGACGTAGTAATCAACCCCCTTGCTACTACCACCAATAATGAAGTAGTCATTGGCAAATGTCGCATTCGTGGTTGTAGTCATCATGTCCCAGCCAGGAGTTCCACCATTGGATATCACCACCTTGTCGCTCAAGATGGTGGTCTTGATATCGTAGTCGATGGTCATGTGTTCCCAAGTGTCATTGACAACTCCGCTTACATTTCCTTTTACATGGCTGTAGTTCTCGTAAGCAAGCCCACTCCAAACTCCCAGATCAGATACCGTATTGTATGCAGCCGCACCGGTTCCGCCGCCATCAGAACTATTCTCGTTGACATCGGCGAAGAACCCGCCAACAGTCCCATTGGAAAGCAGCGAGCCATGTTCGAACAATACGCCTGTGGCATTGCTCTGGACCTTCTGCCACCAACTCACGCGGATGTGGCTGTAGGGACTCATATCGATTTTTCCCGATGTGCTGACGCTTAAAATTTGAGTTCCGTCGAACGATGCACTTCCAGAGAGGCCGGAACCTGTCGGTGCGTCGAGGCTCGATATCGCCCCACCATTGAGATAGTGTCCTCGTCCTGACGAGGCGGCAGAGTCGGCATAAAAATCCGTCGGAGCAAAATCCCACTGGGCAATGATTGTTGCCCGTGCCGTGGATGCAAAACCCGCCACCACAGCGAGACTTGCCAGGACACATACCAGCATTCCATAACGCACTCTGCTTGACATAACTGCTCTCCTAAAAAAGCAAAACACACACAACCTCCCTCGGGCCGCCGGCAACAAGCCGGACATGGTTTGCACGTGGGGGTATTACCACCAAAAGTTCTACCAAAGTAAACGCTCGAGTGAATCGTGAATTACGCAGCATAGTTCCTATTTTGCTTTGTTCTCGGTGGATTTCGGAATTGTGTTGTTCGGTTGCAGCATTCCCTCAATCTTCACGTTGTCAATCAGGCCAGTGAAGCCGGCGGTAACAGGAGTTGTTGCCCCCACTCGCCCACCGATATGGAATGCGGCATTGATAAAGACATCGGGAGCGAAGCCCTCCAAGCCTGTATTGTTGCCGATCAGTTTTCCATCCTTGAACACCTTGACCACGTTGCTTCGATAAGCGGCATGATCGCCACGGTCCGTTGTAAGATTGAATTCCACCATGAAATCTTCCCACGTGTCGGCTACAATCGGATATTCATCCAGGTTATAGCTTGCGTTCTCATCCGTAGCGCGGATTGACGCTTTTCCCACCGTGGTGCTGTTGCATGCAATAATCGCACCAGGCGTAACGTTGAAGTCATCACTCTGTTCCCATACGACCTGATCGGAAATCGGCAACGTAGCCTTTTGTGACCAACTCACACGAACCTTTGTGTAGGGGGTTAAGTCGATCGAATCGACCGAACTTACCATGCCCTTACCATTGAATGATGCGGTGCCATCGATCTGGGTGGCACCACGATTGACAAGCGTATGGCCGTTCCCTGACGAGTCGGCAAGGAATTGATCATCGTCGAATTTCCAATTGGCGACGACAACCAAATATGGCAAGGTGAGTGCTCGCTGCGGGATACTGTGTACGAACTCGGTTGGAATGGTAGATGTAGCGAATACCGTGAACAGATTACCGTCGCGATGATTGTGATTATCCCTTTCTACGCGTGCTGACTGGTTCTTGTGCAACACATGGACCTCGCCAATGGGTATTCCATTTTTGGAAACCCTCTGCACTTGGACCGAACCGCGGAAGACATGCGAAATAGTGTTTCCTTCCTTGCTCACCTCCATGCCAAACTCAGTACCGAGATCGGTCACGACGGCCGTGGGAGTCTTTATGGCAAATAGTGGAGAGGGGATTGTGGATAGTGAGGGATTAGGGATTGGGGATTGGGGATTAGAAATTGGGGATTTGGAGATTTCGGGA
>CAYWGR010000019.1:0-45090 GCA_964458015.1 uncultured Planctomycetaceae bacterium | reverse complement strand
GGCTTGGTTTGTTGATTTCCGCCGCGTTGTTTGGATTGTTGCACCCGATGACACCAACCTATGCAATTTTGGCGGGACTTATCGGTTTATATCTTGGGGGGCTTTGGTTGGTATGTGGAAATCTGCTGGCGCCAGTGGTTACCCACGGTCTCTATGATTTCGTGGCGTTGATGTATCTGACTAGGAGGAAGGGATTAGGGATTAGGGATTAGGGGCTAGAGGTTGGGGATTAGAGACGAGTTAAGTTTTTTAGATGCGGGGGGGATTGGGGGGTGTTTTTTTGTGTTATTTGCCGTAACGATTCTGCGGAGATGTGGGATTAAGTGATTCGGGAAAAGTCTCATCAATACTTCGCCTTGAAGCAGACGAAAAAGTAGAAGGTATGGTAGAAAAGGAAGAGTGATGTGGCGTGAGTTTCTTCCTACCTGAGTTACTTTGTCTAAAGAGAGAAGCAAGGCACGGAACTGATGAGCGGCATGGAAAACGGACAGACTTTAGTACTAGCAGTTGATAACGATCGTTCCGTGTTGGACGAAATTACGACGGTCTTATCCCAAGTGAAGATCAACTGCTGTTGTTGCACGACCTCGGTGGAAGCGATTGCGGCAGCGCAGGCGACCCCCCCCGACTTAGTGCTCTGCAATGTGAACTTGCAGGGCGAAAGCGGCCTGGAAATGTGCGAACGGATCAAGCAGCAGCCAGGCTTGGAAGATTTGCCTTTTATGTTCCTTTCGGCCATTCAACTGCCCGACATCGTCCGTCGCCGCTGCTCGGCTGGAAGCAGCTATTGCCTGCGGAAACCGTTTGATCCCCACGTGTTGGTCGAGTTGATCGACCAAGCCCTAGGCGTGCCGAACGCTTGTTAATCATTCGGAAACTCTTTACCGGCGATAATCCCGCTGGTAGATTGGGGGGATAGAGGTATCGATTGGATGCCTTTCCGTGCACGGTTTTTCCAAAGGAACCGTCTCCCATGCCGATCCATTTGCCGCCGATCAGCCGACGTCGTTTTTTGGCCGGAGCCGCGAGCGTTGTCGGCGCCGGGCTATGCTTGCCCCGATTGCTCGAAGCCGGACAGTCGTCGGCGGATACCGATGAGTTTTTACTCTTGTCGGATATTCATATCGGAGAGCGCCGCGATGAAGTACGGCACGGCATGAAGCCGGCCGAGACGTTTCAGCGGGCGGTCGAAGATATTTTGAAGCTGCCGCATCGTCCGGCTCATGCGATTGTTTCGGGCGATTGTGCGATGCATCATGGCCGGCCCGGCGATTATGGGTTGTTGGGCGAGTTGCTCAAGCCGTTGCGGGAGCAGGGCATGACGATCCATTTGGGCTTGGGCAACCACGACAACCGCGAGAATTTTTTGAAGGCGTTTCCCGAGGCCAAGACGGCCGCGGAGATCGGTTCGCAAGTGCCGGACAAGTGCATTTCGGTGCTGGAGACCAAACATGCCAACTGGTTTTTGTTGGATTCGCTCGACAAGACGGCCAGCACGCCCGGTTTGCTGGGCGAAGCGCAGATGGAATGGCTGGGCAAAGCATTAGACGCCTGGCCCGACAAGCCTGCTCTTGTTATCGCACACCATCATCTTGATCCCGTCTTGAAATTCAAGAGTTTGATAGACTCGCGGGCTTTTCTGAAGCTCGTGATGAAACGCAAGCAAGTGAAGGCCTATATTTTCGGTCATACGCATATCTGGGGCGTCGCTCAGCCGATGGGCGTCGGGTTGGTGAACGTGCCCACCACGGCTTGGACTTTCGAGAAGGCCGGTGAGCAGCCGCGCGGTTTCGTCATGGCGCAATTAAACGCCGACGGCGCTGCGTTCAAGCTTCATTCGCTCGATCCCAAGCATCCGAAGCATGGGGAAAAGATCGAGCTCAAATGGCGGGTCTGAATCTGCGACGAGCGAGGCAGGCCAGGAATCCTATTGCGGCGGCGCCTAATAGGATGGATGCACAAGGTTCTGGAACAGCGATGTTGTCAACATATTGGGTTGCAACTTCGCCGCCCGTTCGACCCGCGAAAGCCACGCGATACTCGTATCCCGACAAGCCGGGAATTGCGTAGTTGCTGAAAACAGAATTGCCGTCTACCGAAACGCTGACTGTTTTAGTGACGGCATCGGCCGTGATCGTGGCGTGATGCCATTGGCTGTCGGCCAAGGTGAAGCCGAGATTGGTGTTTGCCGTCAGGAAACTGCCGTTCCAGTGCAACGAGATGTGGTTGTTGTTTGTATCAAAAGATTGGTCAGAGTTGTTGTAGATGTCGAAACCGACGCCGAGCGCGCCGGCCACGTTGGCTTCTTCGGAAAAATCCGTTACCTTTCCGCTCGTGCTTTGAGAAGCTGTTGGGGCCAGCACAAAACCGAAGCCATCGGCCTGGCTCGCGGTTGGATGAGTAATATAGAAATCGAAGTTGGCCGTGACTTTGGAAAACGCTCCTGAATCCGCGCGATCGAATGCGATTTGCCGCAATTCGCCGCCAAGGCCGTCGGTCAAACAGACGACATTGCCGTGTGTGCCGTCGGACGAGTAGATATCAGCGCCCGATAATGTATAGCTTGTGCCGGCGCTATCGAAATTTTGGATCGTTGCAGCTTGTGCCATTGCAGCCGTGAAGCCGATGACCAACACCGCCAATGTAGAAGAAACTTTGATCACGATGCTCTCCTTGATGCAGCAGAAAGAGCCCCTCGACACTCTTTTCAGGCGATGCCCCCCATGAACGCCTAATACTTATTATGATTAGGCCATTTTACGGCGTCAAATTTTCTGCGCGAAACCTGGGGGGATAGATAATCTGATGGAATTGATGCGAAACGACAACATTATCCGCCAAATAGCTGCGTAAAATGGCCATCCTGACGGCCGACGCCGACCCGTTTATGGCCGCCGAGCATGTTTTTGTGGTGGCCGGGGCTGTGAAACCACGCCGAATTGGCGTCGTTGCCGTTGGTCGAGCCCATGTAGATGTTTTCGCCCGAGGCCGACGTGCCGAACCGTTTGGCACGGTCCCAGGGCGTCTTCTTCCCTTCGACGGGCGATTCATGTGAGAAGAAATTGCGTTCTTTCATGTCTTTGGAATGATCGCGCGCGGCCTCGCATAGTTTCAGGTCGATCATCAAGGCCGAAAGTCCCAGCAGATTGCGCGTGAGATTCATGGCAAGGATACAGCGGGCTTCCTCGGGATCGAGCTGCGCAGAGAGCCGAGCATTGGCATCGAGGACGGCTCGGGTAGCAGCGTCCATCGGCGCGGTTGCACGGATGGCAAGCTCTTCCTCGCCTTGCAAGTAGCTCTCGAAGCTCGGCATCTGCTTTGGCTGGTCCGATTTATTTTTATCCTTTGTTTGATTATAAAGAGCAACGGTGCAGGCTTCCCAAAGACCGCCCAGCGGTGCAAGCTTTTTGCGTTCCTCTTGCAGTTTTTCGGAATGGCTCAGCACATCGCGGGAATTGATGACCAGAAGCTCTTCAAGCCGCTTCATGGCCGGATCGGCTTTGGCGACGATGATCTCGTGCGTGAAATCAGGCTGTATTTGAAGATCTAGCACGGTTTTCCGCAGTTGAGCCACTTCTTGGAAATCGGTCTTATTGAGCCGCACCTTGGCCATGCGGGAAGCCTCTTCGATGAACTTCCCACCGTAGCGTTTCATCTCGGGTGCCATGTCGCGCGTCAGGGCGTTCATCATCGCGGCAGTGGCCGGCGAGCCGGCGTCGATGGCTTCGCGCACTGCCGCGCTGCGTTTGTCCATGTCCTTTCCCGCTTGGCGGTAATGGGCCAGAATGCGGTTCACGTTACGGCGCTGGTCGGCCGACAGCGTTTCGGCGGAAGCAGGCTTGGTCGGCTTTTGTTTGGCAGTTTGCGCCAGACAGGCCGCGGCTGTTGCCGCCATCATAGTAATCATCAGCAACGCCGGCCGAAACGAATGCAACATGGATGTCTGTCTTCTGAAGCAGAAATAGTCCCGGACATTGATAGCTATTCTACCGTCCTGCACGGAATTATTCCTGCCCCTCCCATTTTTAGCGGCGAGGCTTCATTTCACAGGCTCATTGCAAAACTCGACGACTGTTTGCTCGGGCTTTGTTTTTCCACCGCGCCATTGCCAGGAACGCGGGGCTGTGAAATCCTTGGGGTCAACCGGAGTGAGCTGATTGTCTTTGAGCGTTAGATTCTGGGTCGATGTCACGTAAATGTTGGGCCACGCCGACTCGGTGATGGCGTTGCCCGTGATCGAGATGTTGCGATGTCCGCCGCTGGGCAGTGGTTTTCCATCGCCGCCGGGCGCAACGACTTCAATTGCCGCCTGCCGGCATCCGATGATTTTGTTGTCGCGAATCACAACGTCGCTGGAGCTTGCCGATTCGAGCCACCAAAATTCCGGCGATACCAACACGGCCGCCATCCAGCCGTGCGTAATCGTATTGCCGGTCACTTCGCCGCGGCTGGCCTTGATAAGAATGCCGCGTGAACGGTTGTAGCCGAAATCGCAATTTTTCACGGCAAAACCATTGCCGACAAGATTGCCGGAACAAATGGCCGAGCCCATCGCAAGCGAAACGGGCCGGTCGAGCGTCACCTTGAAAAAGGGATATCTTCCGTTCAAGATATTTTCTTTATGGGGCGGATACATGTCGAGCTTTTCGATGAACGCTCGTTCCTCGGCGGTTAGGGGTCCGTCAGGCTCGACTTTCACCGCTACGGCATCCGCCGGTCGAACGCCGATTCTCGGTAAAAACTCGACAGGGTCGCCGACTTTAATTCCGATTTCGCCTGTCCGGGCGAAACGGACCTGATTGCCGGCAGTCGCGGTCACAAAATGATAGAAGCCGTGGATGTTGACACAATCGTCGCCCTGGAATTTCGCTGTGCATTGCAAAATAGCCGGGCCGTGGATGGCTTCGATGCTGTGAAAAGCATCGGCGTTTAGCGACCGCATGCGTTGCAAGCCGCGATGCACGAGATCGTCGGCCGGCGGACGCCGGTCCACCTTGCATCGCAAATAGGTCGTGGCGTCGCAGTTGCATTCGAGAAATCCGAAACACGGTGAGGCGTACAAGGTGATGTCTTCGAGCTTCAGATGGCTGCACCCGGTCGATTGGATGGCATGCCCACCTGTACCGGCCGGATAGGCATTGTTCGTCACCAAAATGTCGCCGACGCGCTCGGTGTCCCAGTGCGGCTGATAGTGATACCACGAGGCTTTAGCGATACGATAGCGGTGGTTGCCCAGCGATTGAAATTGTTTGCTCCAGCCGGTCGTTTCGCTGCGCAGTTCGCCGGTGGCGGGATCGTAAATTTCAATCCGCTGTTCAAGTGTATTATCGGGATAGCCGGGCAGAATCTCGAATTCAACCCAGCTTTTGTCCGGCGCCAAGGCCGTGATACGGCCTTCCGTGTAGCAGAGCGGGTCGTAGTCGATCGTCAACCCTTTGAATCGCACGTTCTGGCAACGTTCAAATCGAATTGCCTGGCACGTCTGAGTGCAAACCATTTCAACGCCGTCGGCTAATATCTCGATGTCCTTCAAATCCTTGAACGACAAATGCCTTCCCGCCTCGGGGGCAACGCGATAGCGGCCCGGCGGAATCACAATCGACTGTTTGCCAGCCTTCAGTGCATCGTCGATGAATTTTTGCAGCGGAAATATCTCGGCATTTGCTTTAGGCGGCGTAGTATCGGCCGCAGAGACAAGGCTGGCAAGGGTCGATAACGAGACAACGATCAACAAAGCAATACAACGTGACATGGCATTCATTCCGAGGGATAGGGAGGCGGGCTTTTTCGTAGGAAGCAGCATTATACAAGAATTTTTCTGGGATAACATCCAGCAGAGCGGGGGTAGGACTATTATTCTTCGTTTTCAATGCCCAAAAACCGCTTCATGCCAGCCACTCTGTCCATCAAGGACACTGCTGGGCAAGTCGGCAGTTGCATGAGACGGGGCTGCTTGTTGTCAAGCAGAAAGATGGCGTGTAAACTGGAGTAGCTTAATGGGTATTTGGCGGGTGAACTTCACCGTGATTGGCAACAGGTTGACTTTTGAGAGGGTTTGCAATGGCTCGGAACAGGGTTACTCGGCGACAACTGTTGGGTTCGGTCGGCTTGACGGCCGGTGCAAGTCTTTTGGCTGGATGTGGTGAAACACTTCACGGTGCGACACCGCCGGAAGGAGCCGCTTCGGCCGGCACTGCGGAAAGCAAGCCGCAAAAAATCCAAGGCAACACAGGCAATCCTTGGCGATATGTTCGGTTGGATCCAGCCGCCGTTGCCGCCGAAGCCTATCGACTGTATCCCGACGGCGGCTGCATGTATGGCGTTTTTGCCGGCATTCTTGCAGTAGCGGCCAGGGAAAATCGCGAGGCTCAACTGCAATTTCCCATCGACATGATGAAATACGGTGAAGGCGGCGTGGGCGGTTGGGGATCGCTCTGCGGTGCGGCCAATGGCGGTGCGGCCGTTATTGGGCTATTCGAGCAGGACAAGCAGCGGCGTCAGAACCTCATCTCGGAATTGCTTTCATGGTATGAGGGAGCCGAACTGCCCGTCTATCTGCCGAAGAATCCGCTAGAGTCTTCGGTCTGCTTCAAAACCATTGCCGGCTCGGTCTTGTGCCATGTGTCGGCCGGCAAGTGGTGCAAGGCCTCGGGAAACGAGGTTGGCAGCAAGGAGCGGAAAGAACGATGTCGTCGGTTGACCGCCGATGTGGCCGTGAAGACGGTCGAGTTGCTTAACGCGCATCTGAGCGAGCCGTGCAAGTTCGCCGGCCCAAGGCCCGAGGTCAAATCTTGCCTTTCGTGCCACGACAAAGAGCTCCATGATACCGTTGGCAAGATGCAATGCAATTCTTGTCATCAGCAACTCTCAGCGAAACATCCCCCAATGCCATGCACGCCTCTCCCATCGAACGGCAATCCACAGAACGCAAAGCCGTAAATGGTGTTGGTGGGATGTTTAAGGAAGGTATCTTTGGGGCCCGGCGGTCGATCAGCTATTGGCCGACGAGCATGTCGAGAGCCTGGGAACGGCGGGCGACGTCGTCTGGCCCTTGACCGACAATTTAGGCACGGTCCGCGATTTGGCGACGTATGATTCTAATACAGACGTAACGACGATCGCGAACCACCGCGTCTACGACGCCTACGGCAACCGCACGTCGCAAACCAACTCGGCCGTCGATTGCCTCTTTGGCTACACCGCCCGGCAGTACGACGAAGTTTCCAACTTGCAAAACAACCTCAACCGCTGGTACGATGCCAAGGTTGGACGATGGGTGAGTGAGGATCCGATTGGGTTCTGGGGTGGTGATACGAATACGAGTCGGTATGTGGGAAATAGCCCGTTGAATTTGATTGACCCGAGCGGACTTTGTAGGGACGGGGAAGAAAAAGAGCCTGCCCTTGGCGTCGAATGGGTGAATGGAGAAACAAGGACTCCGGACCAACAACGGCGGGACAAACAAAGACGTCGTGACTATAACAGAGAGCAAAAGCACACCGAGGATACAACTGACACACAAAATCGGAAAGACGGAATCAAGGATAAGTATAAGGATCAGGATTGTGGGAAAGCGACACAAAAGGATAAGGAAGCAATAGAACGTGAATTAGAAAAAACAAAAAGGAATCTCGATAACGGTGCCGCACGAGTTGGAGTCGGTTATGGAATATGGGCGGGAACCAAAGCGGTATTTGAGTGGGTGGGGTCAGGATTAGTTAGAGTAGGTGGGGTTCTTTTCATCATAGTTCAGCCTTTTGACGGTGACAGAGCCTAGTAATGTTGAATCCGAGAAGGAATTATGGAAATGGCCATCAGATTTGACCTAACGTTGATTGTGATTAGCACGAGGAAGAACTGGCCCACAGAAATAGGAATCGATGGATCGTGACGGAAGAGAGGTTGAACTCATCATGTCTGAAACCCGGCATCTGATCGACGCAATTGGCGAAGCAGTGCGAATACGCAACTGGGCAGAAGCCATTCGGCTTTGCCGAGAAGGCATTGGAGTGGTGACGGACTCCGGCTCCGAAGAGTGGTATGTCATTCGGTTACGGCTCTTGTGCTGTCTGTTGAGAGTTGAGAGCCCCTCGGCAATTGACGAGATAATTGCGGTCGGCCAAGAGATTCTCGTCAATTCCACCCTGCGGGAGCATTCGCAAAGGCTGGCGACAGCACATATGGCCATTGCTGATGCCTACGTTAAAAGATCTTTCGGAAAAAAGGAAGAAAACCTATTGGAGGCGATCGCTCATTACCGCGCATCTCGCGAGTCTATGGATCATAAAAGTGAGCCGGTTCTTCGGGCAAACCTAGTCATACGCCTTGCGTTAGCATATGTCGGCCTTGGCACGGAGGTTGACGTACCGAGGGATCAACTTGAGGAGGTTGCTACTCTTCTTCGCGAGGCCATGGAAGTCTTTCGACAACACGACTGCGATGACTTGCTCACAGAGGGAGATTGGGTTCTTGGAAGGATAAATAAACTGATTGCGGAGGGCGGCCAAGTCAAAGCGGAGTCTAAGGCGGCTAGGGCAATGCTCCGCGAAGGCAAAGCTTTCCTGGAACGCGGCGAATCAGATTTCGCCATATGCTCCCTCACGAGGGCTATCCAAACAGACCCAGAATTGACTGAGGCTTACTTCAGGCGTGCCGACCTCTACGATGAGAAAGGGGATTATGAAAAGGCGGTCGCCGACTACACGGAAGTCATCCGGCTGGCACCAGGTAACAGGGAAGCTTGGAACAACCGGGGCTCGGTGTATTTGAGAAAAGGCAGCGTCGACAATGCAATTAGAGACCATACAGAGGCTATCCGTTTGGACCTCGATGACGCCGTAGCGTTTTACAATCGTGGCAATGATTACGCGGAGAATGGCGACCACGAAAAAGCGATTGCGGACTACAGTGAGGCCATCCGGCTTGATCCAACGCTTGGTGCTGCGTACCATAACCGCGCGTACGAGGTGCAACGGTTGGGTGATCTCGATAACGCCATCGCCGACTTCACCGCAGCGATTCGTTTAAATCCCCAAGATGCCGACATATTCAATTCTCGCGGTGTGGCCTATAAGAAGCAAGGTGATTTTGACGAAGCAATCGCTGATTACACCGAGGCCATTCGGCTCGACCCCAACAACACAGCAGCACATTCAAATCGCGGCAATGTCTTTCTGATAAATGGCGATCTCGACAAGGCCATTGCCGATTTTACCGAGGCAATCCGGATGGATCCGAAATTCGTCGAGCCTTACTATGGACGAGGCAAGACATACGCCGAAAAGAACGACAACTACAAGGCTGTTGCCGACTTTTCCGAGGTTTTGCGACTCGAGCCGCAACATGCCCGTGCTTGCTACCAACGTGGTGTTGCTTACGAGAAAATAGGTAATATACCGAAGGCAGGGCGTGACTTTGCTACCGCAAAGAAGCTAGGGTATGAGCCAGGAATTGGGAATCGACAAGGAGAGTGAGACAGGCTAACAGCCAGCAGAGGGCAGAGAAAAGATGCCTGGAACTGTTATTGACAATTGATTTACACGAAGGATCAAACCGCGCTGGTGGATCACGATTGGACCTACAACTCGGCCAATGAGATCACCGAGTATATCAACAGCAGTGATGGTACGGCCGACTACACCAGTGACGACCTTGGCCAATTGACCGGCGCGGATTACGACTACCAGACCGACGAGCCGTACGCCTACGACGACAACGGCAACCGGACGAACACGGGCTATGTGACCGGCACGAACAACCTGCTGCTTTCCGATGGCACTTACCGCTACACCTATGACGATAACGGCAACCGAACCGCAAAGTTCGTCGATGCCGATGCCGACGGCGTTTTGGATGCCGGCGACACGGACATCACCACGTACACGTGGGACTATCGCAACCGGCTGACGGGTGTCGTTCAAACGGCGACCTACGGCGGGGCGGTTGACCACACGGTCGATTATGCCTACGACTACGCCAATCGGCTGGTCTTCCGAACGGTCGATGCAGGCCGGAGCGGCGGCACGGTGCCGGTCCAGGAGTCGGCCTATGTTTACGACGGCAATCAGATCGCGTTGCAGTTCGACAAGATCGTGAGTGGCCCAAGTGATTTGTCGGCATCCGACCTTTCGCACCGTTATCTTTGGGGCCCGGCGATTCATCAGCTTTTGGCCGACGAGCACGTCGAGAGCCTGGGAACGGCGGGCGACGTCGTGTGGCCGTTGACCGACAATTTAGGCATTCATTTCCAGAAAGTCAGCGGCATCGCCCACTTTCCAGCCTGCGGCCTCCAGCTTTTTGCGTTTTGCAGAATCCATACTTTCAGTTTAAGCTTTTTTTACTTCCCACCGACCATCGGGCGGCGCATGAGGCAGGACCAGGCGGCGTAGCCTTCGGGCCGAACGAGGCTCTCGAAGCGCATGGGGCGAACATGAACGAACTCGAAGAGGCGGCCGAGTTCGTTGTGGATCTCGTCTTCGGTGACGGTCGGCGGACCGCCTTCGGTCACGGTGGGATCGGGCGCGCCGGCAAAGCAGATGCAATAGGAGCCTGGCCGCGTGACACGCCATAACATATCGAGATAGCGATCCAACTGCGTGCGCCGCAAGGCATGATACACGCCGCAATCGTAGACGAGATCGAACTGGCCGGAGGTTCGGGCGAACTCGAAGATGTCGCATAAAACAAAGCGGATCAGGGCGTCTTGGCGTTCCGCGCGGAGGCGTGCCCGTTCCATGGCGATGGGTGAACAATCGACGGCCGTGACCTCGAACCTACGGCGGGAGAGCAGGATGGCGTCGGCCCCGGTGCCGCAGCCGATTTCGAGGACCGTTTGCGGCTTGAGCTTATATTCGTCGAGCACGCGGGCCAATTCGGCATGGGGAGCCCCGGTATCCCAAGGCGGCGTGCCCTCGCGGTACACGGCATCCCAATCTTCGTTCGTCACATATTTTAGCCCAGGTTGGCTCATGGCATTTTCTCGCGGTAAAGTGTCATCTCCAGTCTGAACCTTTGCCGCAGGCTTTGCAAGAGGCCCCCCAGGGCGGGGGCGGCGAGCGATTCAGAGGATGGAAGACCGTGGGTGGACGGATTGGCGGCAGGTTGTCGAAGCAGAGGTTCGGGGAGGTACGTTCCCAAGCCGGAGCTTGGGAACGAGGATGGACGAGAATACGCGGATGGCGAGCGAGAGCTTGGGAACGAAGGAGGCAATCGCTAGATATATGGCAGGTCATCGAAGCAGAGCTTCGGGAAGGTACGTTCCCAAGCCGGAGCTTGGGAACGAGAATGGATGGAAAACGTGAGATCCTTCGCGTTGCTCAGGATGACCGTTTTTAATTTTGCGAGCTAGCCAGGATCATTTCGAGCTAGCCAGGATTACTTCGCCACTGCTTGGCGAATGAACTGGACTTGGGGCTGGCCGCCGCCGGGCATGGGCTTGCCTTCGAGAAATTCGGCCATGTAGCGCTGCCGTTCCTTGCTGTTCTTCGGTGGGCGGAAGTTGTCGCCTTTTTGCAGGATCGGCCGCAGCTCGGTGATTCCGCCGAATTCGCGTGAGCCGGCGATCTGGCAGGGGAACCAGTGTCCTTTGCCCTTGGCGTCTTCCAAGTAGAACTCGGGATAGCAGTGTTCCGGCACCCAAACGGTGCGGGCTGGAATATCAGACGCCCGGCAAATGGCGATGAACAGCGAGGTCATATCTTCGCAGTCGGCCTCGCCGCTTTTTAGGACCGCGAGGGCGCCTAACAACGGGGCGCCGGTCTTATATTTCAGCTTATCGCGCACCCAATCGTAGATGGCTTCGACCTTTTCCCAGCCCTTCTCTTTGTCGGTTCCGATCTTCTTGGCCACTTCGCGGATTTTAATATCACGGCTCTCGATTTTCGGACTCGGCAACAAAAATGGGCGAATTTCGCGCGGCAATTTCTTCACATCCGGAAGTTTATAGATGTCGGTGTCTTCGGGCGGCAAAACGACACTGCGACGAATATCAAGCGTGACGACTGCCCGGACCTCTTGGCCCGAGGGAATCATCGGGATCTTCACATTCATGATTTTTACGCCGCCATCGACCAACTCGTAGCTAACCTTTGCTTCGGGCGAGATTTCCTCGCTTGCTGTTTTGACCTGCTGTTCAGGCCACTCGGTAGGCATGGGGACATAGCCGAACAAACCTCGGCAAGCACCGCCGGAAGCCTTGATGATCATTCCTGCTTTCCACTGCGAAGTGCGCGACTCGCCCACTTTCGCGCCACCGGCTTCGCCCTGCTTGAATTGAGCCCAGACTGAGGCAGCCGCTACAAGCCATACAACCATTGCAATTGCTAGACGTTGGATTCGCATGATTTCTCCTTGCATTTCTCTATTGTATGTCAGCCGGCGGGCGGATAGGAGAAAAAAAGGAGGAAAATGGGGGTGAGAAAATCCTATATTTCCTTGTTGCTCAAACAGCGGGGTGAACTTCCAAGGTTGGAGGTTCGGAACAAGCAACCTTAGCGGAGGGTACGACGGAAGGCTAAGACGTGGTTTTTTCGCAGAAGTTGATGCCGGAAAGGCCGCGTTTAGGGGGGGTTGTAAACTCCCGCCAGCCGTGTATGTTAAATTTATGCAGGAGATACTCTTTGACTATAAGCTGAACCCGACCACGTGGGCATACATCTCCTCGCTGATGATGATCGGGATCTATTTCAAGTTCCGCCGCTTCTGGAGCGTTCGGAATTCGGATCTTATTGCACTGATTGCCTTTTCGCCGGCCTTTTTGTTGATCTATTACGGGCTGATCAAGCCGAACGAGGATCTGATTCAGGCAGGCTACCTTTGGCTGTTCATCGTAGGCGCTATCTTTTTGGTGCGTCTTTTGTTGGATCCCGTGATGGTGCGGCGGCCCTTGCTGGAACCGAATCTTTCGGCCAGCGGACTGACGTTTACCGGCATTTGCCTGCTGATTTTTCTGATGGCCAATGTGATCAAGGTTCCGCAGGAGCGACTGGAAAAGCTTATGGCCAAGCAGACGGCGACGGCATCGCCGAATCCCGGCCTTGAAGCGTTTCACACCTTCGCCGGTTTATCGAGCCAGACGACGGTTCCTGCCGATGCCATGCATCCGGAAGTTCACCACCAGGCCGTCGTGCGCACGGCCACGGCGGCCACGGTCGTAATTTTGGCGCATCTGGCGATTGTCGTAGGCATGATGTGGATCGGCTTCCGGCATTTCGACAACATTCACACGGGCATGGCGGCGGCGTCGCTTTATCTGCTGACGTTTTACACGAGCCAATTCACGAGCCAGTTGGATCATTTTGCACCTGCGGCGCTTTTGGTCTGGGCCGTGGCGTCGTATCGCCGGCCGATGATCGCGGGAATTTTGCTAGGTATCGCAGCGGGCATCATCTACTATCCGCTGTTCTTGCTGCCTTTATGGTGCGGATTCTATTCGCGTCGCGGCGTTTTTCGATTTGTTTTCGGCGTCGTGTTGACCCTGGCGGTTTTCGTACTCGTGTTGGCGCTGACATCGCCCGACTCGACCGATTTTGTGATGCAATTGCGTCAGATGTTCGGACTTCGCGATCCGTTCGAAGTGGTTTCGTCCGGTTTTTGGGAAGATCACGAGCCTGCCTATCGGATCTCGGTGCTCGCGGCATTTTTTGCAATCTGTTTCAGCTTGGCATTGTGGCCCGCGCAGAAGAACCTGGGCACGCTGTTGAGTTGCTCGGCGGCGGTGATGTTGGCCACGCAATTTTGGCACGCGAATCACGGCGGGCTCTACATGGCGTGGTATTTGCCGCTATTGATTTTGACGATTTTCCGCCCGAACCTGGAAGATCGCGTCGCCTTCACGGCCGTGCAACCGGTGTGGCGCAGGAAAGTCGTCAGCGTAGCGAAAGACTGACGTTCGCGTTGGAGAGATAAGCTTTTATTCTCTGAGCACAGCGAAGAATCTCGCCGTAATCACGGAGATTCTTCGCTTCGCTCAGAATGACGGAACAGCCAAGAAGAATTGTCGTACCCGACGGGCTAATCCCGCCGTGCGTCGAGGGTATCCGGGGCTTTTTTCTGAGCGGCAAACCAGTATTTCCAGGCGGATTTGTCGAAGTTGAAGTTTTGGCCGGAGATGGCGACCAGAGTGTCGAGCACGGTTTGATTGGGGATATTTTGCCGGATGATTTTTGGTCCGCCGCCTGTCGACAGGCCGGTTCCGCCCGAGCCGAAGCTGGCGCTCGTGGCGTTGTCGCCGCCGGCCTTGACGATCTTGAACTTGTGCGTGGTCACCAGTGCGTCGATCAGCGGGCCGATCGAGGACGGATCTTTCATGCGGCCCAAGGCCAACGCGGCCAAATTGACGATTCGATTGTCTTTGTCTTTCAGTTTGCCGATGTAGTAGGAGACGATATCCGGCCGTTTTTTCGTCTCCAGGCGGTCGAGGCATGTCAGACGTATTTCCTCGACGGGGTCGTAGATGGAAGTAATGGCGAGGGCCTTGGCGGCATCCGGATTGTCGATTTTTGCCAGCGCTTCGAGAAACAACAGCCGATACTTTGGATTGGTTTCATCGCGCAAGGCCAAGGTCAGCGCCTTGCCGGCCACGGGATCGTTGATCGAGCGGATATTGTTGCACGCTTGATCGTTGCGATCCGAGCCGAGCCAACCGCGCCAGCGTTTCAGTTTCTGGAACCATTCCTGCTGGCCGGCGGTCAGTTCTTCCTTGCTTTTTAGCAGGTCGATTTCCTGCGGCAGCTTCCATTGGCCTTTGTAGCGTTGGTAGCCGCGTTGGATCATGACTTCGTCACGTGTGACCCATTTGCCCTCGACTTGGCTATAGCCCAGGGCACGACGGGCATCGGCATGGTTGGGATCGAGCTCGACGACGCGGCGGAGGTGCGTTTCGCGTTGCGCTTTGAGGCTGCGAACGCGGCACCATTCCGCCAAGCTCCATTGGGCGGCGGCGGTGTCGGGATAGGTGGGACGAATCCGTTCGTACTCGGCTTCGTCGGGGCGTGGCCGTAGCACTTGGTTAACTTGGTCGGCCGCGACGGTCACTTTCGAGCCGTCGTCTATCTGGATGACATACTGTTTGCGGGGCGATTCTTCGCGGTTGAGCCATTGGCCGGTAACGCGACCGCCGCCGGAGAGTACGAGAATCTCGGCCGATGCAGACGGCAAGGTTGCCGTGAGCAACAGAAACGCCAGGAATAGTGACAAATAACGCATGATTCATTTAGTATACGCGGCATAATGCCGGGCGAGCAATGTAAATCCATGCGGGAGTACGAATCGGAGGGTCTTTTTCGCCAGCAACCCCCCCAAATTGGCGTGGAGCCAACCTTGGAAGATCGGATACCCTATCCGACATGGTTAAACCGATTCTCATTCTATCGATTATTGGCGCGGTGATTGGCGGCGCCTATTTCTCTGTTAATTACGAGATCCAATCGCACACGGTCGGCGGGAAGACCGGTTGGAAGATCGTGCCGAAGGTTTCGCCGACTACATCGGGCGTCACACCGAGTGAAACGCTTACGGAACCACTGCGGCCAACATTCCGCATGGCAACGTTCCATCTCGGCCGGTTCGATGAGGCGAAGTTGGCCAACCGTCGGGTAAGCGACGTCTTGTTGCGTTTGTTGCCGAAATTCGAGATGATCGCACTTCAGGGAGTTCGAGGTCGAAACCAAGGCGTTCTGGTTCGGTTGGTTGAGCAGATCAATTCGACCACCGGTCGCAATTACGATTTCGCCACGTGTCCCACGCAGCAGCGCGACGGCTTGGAGCATTATAGCGCTTTTCTTTTCGATCGAGGAAGGATCGAGGTGGATCGCTCGACGGTGCATTTCATCGAGGATCGGCAGGGGCGTTTTCGGATCAAGCCGTTGACGGGGCTGTTTCGCGCGCGAGGCCCCGATGCGGCCGAGGCGTTTACTTTCGCGCTGATCAATGTGGAAACCGATCCGGACCATGCAGCGGCCGAGTTGGATCTGCTGGCGGAGGCGTTTCGCGCGGTTCGCGACAGCATCAAGGGCGAAGACGACATTATTTTGCTGGGTGATTTGGAAAGCGACGACCAGCATCTCGGGCAGTTGGGCAAATTGCTGGGGATAACGGCCCTGCTCTCGAATTTGCCGACGACGGTGCGAGGCGGCAGTTTGCTGGATAATATACTGTTGGATTGTCGTGCTACCCGCGAGTTTACAGGTCGGGTAGATGTGGTGGATATCATGAACGAGTACGGGTTGTCGATGCCGGCCGCGCAGGACGTTTCGGAGCATCTGCCTGTTTGGGCGGAGTTCAGCGTTTATGAAGGCGGGCAAGCGGGACAACCAGCGAGCAAGTAATGACTGTGATGCCGGCATTGCCGCTGATCCGCATTCAACCGCCGGCGCGGCGGTTTCAGCTTGGTTTGCCAATTGGCCGGATCGTGGTTCCGTCGGCAATTTAGGATGCAATCAACAAAATGCAACTTTCTTCCCGCTATATCGAGGCATTGACCTATGCTGCCGCGCTTCATGCGGAGCAACAGCGGAAGGTTTCAGGCGAGCCTTACTTGGCGCATCTGCTGGCCGTCAGTGCCATGGTGATGGAATACGGCGGCACGGAGGAGGAAGCGATTGCCGCGCTGTTGCACGACGCGGCCGAGGATCAGGGCGGCTTGGCGACGCTTGCCGAAATCCGGCGACGTTTTGGGCCGGCGGTTGCCGACATCGTGGAAAGCTGTTCCGATACGTTCGAGAAGCCGAAACCGCCGTGGCGTGCAAGGAAAGAAGCTTTTATTGCCCGACTGCGCGAGGCGGCGGCCTCGGTACGGCTTATCACGGCAGCCGACAAGCTGCACAATGCACGTTCGATCATGCGTGAGTATTCGCGTCAGGGCGAGGTCATTTGGCAGAGTTTTCGCGGCGGACGCGAGGGAACGCTTTTGTATTTTCGCGCGGTGATCGAAGCCTTGCGGCAAGCCGGCGGCGGGCTGTTGGTCGATGAACTGGATCGAGTCGTGAGCGAATTGGAACGATCGAATTTATGATTTATGATTTCTAATTTATGATTTGCTCCATCTCTAGATGCTCTGGTGGGGCTTCGGTCGCGGCAAGCTGATTTATTTTCGTACAGGGTATGGAACAACGATTGATCGGTTGGCACGCCCCAATAAGAGTTTGTGCGACCTTGACCCACCCTACACTGCTGACCGCCCTCACCCCCGGCCCCTCTCCCGAAAAGCGGACGAGAGGAGATTGTTTTCACTATTCACTAGTCACTAGCCACTAGTCACTAACCACTAGCCACTTTTCTCGGGTGGCTATTTTTTCTCTTGCAATTGGGCCAGAGGGTGTGCTAAGTTTCGTCTCGCGTTCAGGGTATCCCCAGCGCCCGTCGGTCGGGTAGCCAAAAGAGCCCGTCGTTGGAGCATTGCTCCGGCGGCGGGCTCTTTTTTTGTTGGCATACGCGACTACATCGGGCATTGTCGTCGGCATGGAGGGAAAAAATGATTGCGGTGGAAATTGTGGCGGAAGTACGGCGGCTTCTGGAGGAAACGCCGCTGAGCCATCGGAAAATCGCGCGTTTGGCGGGCGTGAGCCGCGGCTTGGTTGATGCGGTGGCCTCGGGCAAGAGGCCCGATTACGAGATTGCGCCGCCTTCGGATGAAGACATGGAAGAAGAGCCGTCGGGTCCGCCTTCGCGGTGTCCGAGTTGCGGCGGCATGGTGTATCTGCCGTGTCGGTTGTGCCGTACACGTTCACGTCATTTTGGCGAGCCATCGCTGCGATCGACCCGCCCTACGTTTGTTAAGCCTACGTCCTTCGGGCCTATTGGACTGGATCTTCGGCCGGAACATCAAGCTCGCTATGAGCAGATACGACGTTGGCGTGAAGATGGCATTAGCGCGCCTTGCATCTGATCGTGTTTTAACGGGCTATCGCCGCTTTCGGTACATCCCCCGTTCACAATTTACTTTCATGTGAGAACGCCATGATTGAACTAAATCGGATTCCCTACGACGAAGCGCGAAGCCGGATTAAGAACGCCGATTTGCTACTGTTTCGGCCGCGCGGCGCGTTGTGGTGGCGGGCAATTGCCGTGGCGGGACGTTCGGAATACACCCATGCCGGCATGGCCGGTTGGTGGGGCGACCGGTTGATGAATGTCGAGATGACCTCGGGCGGCGGTCGGGCGCAGTTGCTTTCGAATTTGGTTGAACGATGGCCCGGCGTGATCGACGTGTATGCCGCGAATGCCGTGCGGCGGCGTTTTTCGCGTGAAAGGGCCGTGCAAGCAATGATCGGCATTACAGGAAAACCCTACGGCAAGTGGAATCTGTTCCGGGCAAGTTTGTACCACATGCCGTTCGTGCGATTCATGGTATCGCCGGATACGAACGATGTTGCATCGGGCCATTGGCCGCCGTTTTGTTCGCAAGCGGCGTCGGTTGCCTATCGTTTGGGCGGCGTGGATCCCGTGCCGAACTTGACCGACCGTTTGACGGAGCCCGGCGATTTGGCGCGAAGTCCGTTTTTTCAGTACCGATTTACGTTGATGCCAAAAAGAGAGGAAGGTTCAAGGGCCAATGTTCAATGACCAATGACCAATGACCAATGACTAAGGTTCAAGGTTCAATGACCAATGTTCAAGAAAAAGGAACAAGGGCTGTTGAGCAAGGAGTTGATCTATCTGGTTTGGAAATGGTTGAACATTGAGCATTGAACCTTGAAATTTGGAAATTTTCTTAATACAGGGAGTTTATTGATGTCTCGCATGAAAGATGGTTTGTGGCGGATGTTTTGGATTGCGTTGATGCTGGGTTTCACGGTGCAAAAAGCGCCGTGCGAGGAACCCGATTCCCGCCCCGCCCCCGTTCTCTTGGACTTCTACAGCGATTGGTGCGGCGCGTGTTTAGGGATGCGGCCTTCGATCGACACCTTGATTTCCGAGGGTTATGAGGTTCGACGCATCAACTTCGATGAGCAACCTGATTTGGCGTCCCAATACGGCGTGACGCAGTTGCCTTGCTTCGTAGTGCTGGAACGCGGCAAAGAGACCGACCGTATCGTCGGCGCGACGACCGTTGAACGGCTGAAAGTGAAGATGCGGCGACGTGAGATTTCCAAATTTCCAATCCCAAAACCAAAATCCGCGTCGCCAACTCCCGCATGGCGTTATGAGACGCCTACGGGTTATCGTTCGGCCGTCGTGCGGATTTACAGCCAGGAGAAAAACCGAACACGTTCGATCGGCAGCGGGACGCTGGTTCGTTGGAACGGCCGGATAGCGGTGTTGACGGCCCGGCATGTCGTTGCCAACGCCGAACGGATCGTGGTGGAGCTTTGCACAAAGAAAACACATGGTGCCCACGTGCTCAAGGCGGATGTTGTTTGGGACTGCGCCGTGCTGGAATTGACGGGAACGCCCGAGGGCGTCGTGCCGGCGGAAGTCGAGATGGGCCAAGACGCCGCTCTTACCGAAGGCGTCCGCCTTGAGTCGTGCGGTTACGGGGCTGACGGCCGGTTGGCATGTAACGCAGGTTTGTTCGTCGGCTACCGACGCCCGGTCAACGGCAGCGACGGTTGCGACGACTGGATGGTCATCACGGGCCATGCGCGGCAGGGTGACAGCGGCGGCGGAGTGTTTAATGCACACGGTCGGTTGGTCGGCGTGTTGTGGGGCACCGATGGCGAGTCGGTTGCGTGTGTCCAGGTCGGTCGCGTTCATGCGGTATTGAATGCCGCATGTAGCCCTGCACGGGAAGCCGAATTGAAGCCGTTGGAAGCGATTGTCCGAAATCCGACGCCGCCCTGTGAAGCGTGCGAGACATGTGAAGCGACCACGAAGAAACCCTTGCTGCCGTGGCGAGGCGAAACACAACAACGCGATGACGACCAAGATGCACGGATCGAGCGATTGATCGAGTTGCAAGAACGTCAGGCAAAAGCGGCAGCCTCGTCGCCCAGCAAAGTTGCACCAGTCGAGGCAAGCAAGGATATCGATGCGAAGAAAGACGAGTTTTCGCCGATCCTGGCGGGCTTGTGTCTATTGGGGTCGGTTGCAATTGGATTCGTCTTCTATTTTACGTCGCAAAAGTGCTGATTTTTTAGGCAGTGCATACGGCCCTCACCCTAACCCAGAGGGCGAGGGGATGACATTCGCCCAATTGATACCCGTTTCCAATTTCTCACCATCTTCTTCTAGCTACCTTTCACTGACCACTAACCACTAGCCACTAACCACTAATTCTCGGAGAGCTATCAGATGAACAACGTTCCAATAATGTACCAATACCTGATTTTGGCGCTGGTCGCCTTCCTTTTGACCATCGGATGCTTGTGGGCATACAACCGGCGTGAGACGCGGAGGAAGCACGCTATCGAGCTGATGAAATTGATGAACCAATGGGGACTTATTTGGTTCGGCGGCTTGTTCGAGGACTATGTGGTCGGGGATTACTCGGGCATGGTCGCCAAGGTCAAGGAGATCGTCCAGGCTGTGCGCAGCGACGAGGCCATCGTGGCCAAGTTGGGCGATGTCGCGAAAAAAGTGGCAACCTATTACGCCTCGAACGATGCGACCAAGGCTCAAGAGCTGATCGATATCCTTCAAGCCGGTTCGGCCGTGAAAGCGGCAGCAACAAAAGTCGCTACGTCTTCTTAGTTCTACAAACACATAGCAAGAGGTTGCCATGACATCGGCGGAATCGAACCAGATCGAAAAGTTGCGCAAGGAAGTGCATCAGTACCACGAGCAGGTGATTTCGGGATTCGCCCGATGCGAGGCGTGCCGCGGCGATATTCAGCAGATTAAAACAGATATGTACGGACTGCCTGGCAATAAGGAAATGAGTCCGGGCATTATGGGTGAGGTGGCGGAGTTGAAACGCGGGCGTCGCATGATGTTGCTGGCATTGCGCGGCGCTTGGGCATTGCTCACCGTGCTTTTCGGAACCGTGGCAACGGCGGTGATTTGCCGCTGACTTGTTCCGGCCTTGTTTTCGACATAAGGAGATACAGCTATGTTGATTCGAGATCGAATCAAGGAATTTCGGCGGGTCAAGGCAAGTCTGTTGCGTCCGCACCCGAAAAACTGGCGCACGCATCCCGCGGCCCAGCAAGACGCATTGCGCGGCGTGTTGGCGGAGATCGGCTATGCCGATGCGCTGCTTGCCCGCGAGTTGCCGGACGGAACGTTGGAGTTGGTCGATGGGCATCTTCGAGCCGAAACGACGCCCGAAGCGGAAGTGCCCGTGTTGGTGCTGGATTTGGACGAGCATGAAGCGGCCAAGCTGTTGGCTTTGCACGATCCGCTGGCAAACATGGCCGAAATGGATGAAAAAACGCTTGCCGAACTGCTCGAACAGGTAGAGACCGAGAACGACGCCGTGCAAGCGATGTTGGATCGGATGTCGTCGGCAACCGAGGCGATTTCCGACGCGGCCGAGACGGAATCCATCGACGAGGTTCCTGTTCCCGAGGCCTACCAGGTTGTCGTGGAATGCCGTGATGAAGACGAGCAGCAAAAGGTTTACGAGCGGATGACCGACGAGGGATATACCTGTAAGTTGTTGACATTGTGAGAACTGGCGGCACGAAGGACGCCGCACTGGCAGAGCCAGTGGCACACACGCGACAGTGTTCCTGTGCTTTGCCCCCTCTAGTACCTAGCCCCTAACATCTAACCCCTTCAGCCATGATTTCCATTGAAGTTGAAGTTACATGTCCGGTCTACGATTCGTTTCGCGTGCAGCAGGTGGGCGGGATGTTCGATGTTCCCCTAAGCCAGCGGGCAACGCAACGTTTTTGCGTGGAAACGCCGGAATGGTTGACGGCGGAAGAGCCGGGCAGTGAGAAATGGCAAATCGGGTTGATCGTGGGGCCTTCGGGCAGCGGAAAAAGTACGATTGCCCGCAGATTATTCGGCGATTGCGTTTATCGCCCGCGAGAATGGCCGGCGGATCGGGCCGTGATCGACGGGTTTGGCTGGCGGCCGACCAAGGAAATTACGCGGCTTTTTACGGCCGTGGGATTTTCGTCCCCACCCAGTTGGATCAAGCCATATTCGGTGTTGAGCAACGGCGAGCAGTTCCGCTGTGATTTGGCGCGTGCATTGGCGGTGGAAGATGAGCATGAGGGCAGCGGGATTCCCGATTCATCCTTACACCTCGCTTCTCCGATTGTCGCTTTCGACGAATTCACGAGCGTGGTGGACCGGAACGTTGCGCGGGTGGTTTCGGCGGCGGTGGCCAAGGGGATTCGCGCGGGCCAAATCGATTGCCGGTTCGTGGCCGTGACGTGCCATTACGACGTGACCGAATGGCTGGAGCCCGATTGGATTATCGACATGGCGACATCGACATTCAGCCGGAGGCGTCTTCGGCGACCGGCAATCGAGCTTGAAATCGTTCGTTGCCGGCGTAGTGCGTGGCAGTTGTTTGCGCGTCATCACTATTTAAGCGGGGCGTTGCCGCGGTACGCCCGCTGTTTCATGGCGTTGTGGCAAGGCGAGCCGGCGGCCTTTTGCGCCAGCGTTTCGTTGATCGGCCGGAAGAATCGCTGGCGTATCAGCCGGATCGTTACGTTGCCCGACTTTCAGGGCATGGGCATCGGCACGGCCGTAGCCGAGGCGGTGGCCGAGCTGCATTTGGCGGAGGGGCATCGCATGAACATCACCACAAGCCACCCGGCGATGATTGCACATTGCCGCCGTTCACCGGCATGGAAATGCGTTGGCGTCAAGAAGACCGGCTCGCATGATTCAAAGCGTTTCATCACCAACTATCGGAGTTCGCTAGGCCGGGCCGTCGTGTCGTTTGAGTATGCAGGGAATAGCGGCGAGAAATCATGACCGCAAACGGAGGAATACACGTGGGAAAACGCGGCAGGCCGCCGGTGCTGAACAAAACAAAACGATTGCAAATCACGGCAATTCTCAGCGTCGGATGCAGTCAGAGCGTGGCCGCTCAGTTTGTCGGCTGCGCGGTATCCACGATTCAACGCACGGCGGATCGTGATCCAAAATTCGCCGCGGAATTGAACCAGGCAAAATGCAACGCCGAACTGGCACTCGTGAAAAATATCCGCAATGCCGCGAAGAAGGAGCAATACTGGCGCGCCGCGGCATGGGCTTTGGAACGAGGATTTCCGGAGAAATACGCCCGGCGCGGCCCCGACGTCATCACGGCCACGGATTTGGCGCGGGCGCTGGCACAATTCGCCGAGATGATCGTTCAACAAGTGCCCGTGGACAAGTATCGCAAGAACATCGTCAAAGGCGTCGAGAATTTGGCCCGCAGCTTTGGGCAAAATATCAAGACGTATTTGCAAGAGCATCAGGAGCTTGAAACAGCAAACACAGACGACAGCGAGGAGGCCGCCGATGAGCCGCAGTAGCGTTTTGCCGCGACACTGGGCGCTTTCGCCGGAAATCATCGGCAACATGGCGGCGGTTTTGCACGATGCCTTGGCTCGCAGCCACGGTCAAGCTCGGCGATTGTCACGACGCAGCCGATGCGATTTGGATTTAACGGCCTGGGGAAAGAAATATCTGCCTGACCACTTTCGATTGCCGCCGTCGTTGATGCATCGTTGGCTGGCCGATCAGCTTGATGCGGCCCATGCGGAGCGAGGAACGAAGATCAACGTATTAGGGCCGCGCGGCGGCGCGAAATCGACGATTGCAACGCTGGCTTTGCCGCTGCGCGCGGCTGTGGAGTGCTTTGAGCCGTATATTTGGATTGTTTCCGACACCAAGCACCAGGCTTGCGCCCACTTGGAGAACATCAAGGCGGAACTGCTTGAAAACAAGCATCTGGCCGAAGATTTTCCGAATGCCGCGGGCCGGGGACTCGTTTGGCGGGGTAATTCGATTGTTTTACGCAACGGCGTGACGATCGAGGCGTTTGGCGCGGGCCAGCGGATCCGCGGCCGCCGTCGTCGCGAGCATCGGCCCACCTTAATCGTTTGCGACGATTTGCAGAACGACAGTCATGGAAGTTCGGCCGCACAGCGCGACCGTTCCAGAGCTTGGTTTCACGGCGCGCTGATGAAAGCGGGCACGGCCCGGACGAATATCGTCAATTTGGCGACGGCATTACATCGCGATGCGCTGGCCTTGGAATTGCATCGCACGCCGGGCTGGACTTCGCGCGTGTTCAAGTCGATTGTCCGATGGCCGCGCAACGCTTCGCTTTGGGAACAATGGGAAGCGATTTACACGGATCTTTCCAAACCGCGTGCGAAGGCGGCTGCCCGGGAGTTTTACGAGCGTTACCGCCAGGAGATGATCGCGGGCGCGATTGTGCTTTGGCCCGAGGTCGAGGATCTCTACACATTGATGTGCATGAGGATCGAGGGCGGGCGAACGGCGTTCGATCGCGAGAAGCAGAATTCGCCGATCAATCCCGACCAGTGCGAATGGCCCGAGGCATATTTCGACGAGTCGATCTGGTTCGAGCAATGGCCTTCGTATCTTATGGTGAAGTCGATGGCTCTGGATCCCAGCAAGGGGAACGACTCGCGGCGCGGCGATTTTTCGGCTCTGGTGATGCTGGGTGTCGACCGGCAGGGCGTGCTGTATGTCGAGGCCGATCTGGCGCGACGTCCGACGCCGCAGATGGTTTCGGAGGCAGCCGAGCGATTTCGGCAATTCGCGCCCGATGTGTTCGGCGTCGAATCGAATCAGTATCAAGATCTGCTGGCCGGCGAGTTGGAGACGGAGTTTCGGCGTCAAGGCGTTTTGGGAGCGAGACCCGTGCCGTTGGAAAACCATGCGGCCAAGCAGGTGCGCATTCGCCGGTTGGGGCCTTATCTTTCGTCACGCCGATTGCGATTCAAGGCTCATAGCCCCGGCACGCGGCTTTTGGTCGAACAGCTTGAAGAGTTCCCCATCGGCGACCATGACGACGGGCCGGACGCTTTGGAAATGGCCATTCGATTGGCCGTAGAAGTGTTTCACGGCCGGACGGTTCAAGATGGTTTGGGAAACAGATTGCCAGTGGGACAATAGAGGTCAGGGGTCAGGGGACAGGGGTCAGGGAACAGTGGATGCAAGGCATGAAGTTCCGCGGAAGAGGATAGTTCTGATTTTAAGAGAATTGTATTTGATAGGAGATATTGATGATGCATGATATCGACAAATCGAATCTTACTAACGATACCGAGACCGCGACATCGCAGATGGATCCGCGGCTGAAACAATGGGAGCGGCGGCTGTTTGAGGCATTTGACGAGTTGTGGGACAACTTCGTCGATCCGGCCGAATCGGTTTGTGATATCGATGGGATGCCGTGGAATCGGCTTGGCGGCGGCTCGGCTGGCGCGATGCAGCGAACGCCGTTTGCCGACGAACAGCAACTTGCACAAATCCGTGACCAGTGCCGGATGTTGGCCGTTACCAATGAATTCGCCATCAACGGGCACGAAAACCGCATCAACTACATTGTCGGCAGCGGTCATGCTTACAGGGCCGTTTCGCGAAAAGGACATGAGGCGCGGGCGTTGGCCGCCGAAGTGCAAACGGTCATCGACGAGTTTGTCCGCTTGAATCGCTGGCATCAACGGCAGCAGGAGATCGTGCGTCGCAAGGACCGCGACGGCGAATGTTTTTTACGATTATTCGCGGCCGACGACGGTTCGACGCGCGTGCGATTTGTCGAGCCGTCGCAAGTAGCTGCACCCACCGAACGAATGTCGGACCCTACGGCCCGGTTCGGCATCCAGACCGCGGCGGAGGATGTGGAAACCGTCGTAGGCTTCTGGATCGATGGGCGATTGGTCGATGCGGCCGATATCCAACATCGCAAGGCGAATGTCGATGCCAATGTGAAGCGAGGGCTGCCGCTGTTCTTTCCCGTACGCAAAAACCTTCGTCGTGCCGAAAAAATGCTGCGCAACATGAGCGTCGTCTCGGAAATTCAGTCGGCCATCGCCATCATTCGCAAACACCGTGCGGCCACTGCCGCGGGGTTGGAGCAATTCGTCGCAAGTCAGGCCAATGCAAGTCTTGCCAGTTCCGCCACGGGACGCACGAGCCATTTTCAACGGTATGCACCCGGCACGATTTTGGATGCCGTGGCCGGCACGGAATACGAATTTCCAGCGGCGGGCATCGATGCGGGCCGCTATGTCGTCGTGCTGCAAGCCGAACTGCGGGCAATTGCCAGCCGTTTGGTCATGCCCGAGTTCATGCTGTCTTCCGACGCCTCGAACGCGAACTATTCCTCGACGATGGTGGCCGAAGGGCCGGCGGTCAAGATGTTCGAGCGGTTGCAACACGACATGCTCGAGGACGATGTGGAGTTGCTTTGGCGCGTGGTGCAAAACGCCGTCGCATCCGGTCGCTTGTCGGTCGAAGCATTGCGAGCGGTCGATATCCTCGGCATCCCACCACGGCTTGCGGTGCGCGATCGGTTGAAAGACGCCCAGGCCGATCAAATACTCGTGCGCAACGGCGCGATGTCGGTCGCCACGATGGCCCTGCGACACGGGCTGGATCCGGAGCAGGAACAGGGGGTGAATGCTCCTGCCGATCAAGCAATATGAGTCGTCGAAAATAATCACGAGTGGCCAAAAAGAAATCTTGAAAAGTGGGAAGTGAAATTGTAAGTTAACGCACCATGATGACGCACACGACAACCAACGGCAATGCGAAGAAAGTGGCCCAGCTTCAGTCGATTGTAGCGGAGATGCTGGCCGAGGCGCTACGGCACGGTTTTTTCGGCACTGCCGCCATCGAGTTGAGCGTGCAAGATGGAACGATTCAACATATCCGCCGAACGGTCGAGCGGATAGAAAAGTAAGGATTAGGGATTAGGGATTAGGGATTAGAGATTAGGGATTAGAGTGAAGAGACAAGTGACAAATCTAATCCCTAATCCCTAATCCCTAATCCCTATATTCCCATTAACGGTATCAAGCGGAGCCGCCGGAAGGCGCGTATCCGCGAGAGCCCGCGAAAGCCTTGAATGGTTTTGGCGGGCTTTTTTTATTGGCATGAAAGGAAACGCAATGACAGATCTGTTGCAGGAATATTGCAATTCGCGCGGCGTGTCGATGCGTGTGGATCGGCAGTCGGGCGTGATTCGCGGCGCCAAATTGTTGGGACTGGAATCAAAAAACGGCCGCAGCTACTTGCCCGAGGCTCTTGGCCAGGCAATTGGCCTCTATGAAGACGCCAAAGTGAATGTGAATCATCCGCGCGGCAATCCGACCTCGCCGCGCGACTATCAGGACCGCATCGGCGCGATCCGCAACGTGACGTTTCAGTCCGGGGAGGGGCTTTTCGGCGATTTCCACTTCAATCCGAAACATGCCTTGGCGGAACAACTGGCTTGGGATGCCGAACATGCGTCGGAGAATGTCGGATTTTCGCACAATGTTGAGGCGAAAGTCGGACGGCGCGGAGATCGTGTCGTCGTCGAGTCGATCATGCGGGTGCAGAGCGTCGATCTGGTGGCCGACCCCGCCACGACGCGCGGGCTGTTCGAGTCGGCCGATGTTTCGGAAGAAAGAGCGACTCCAAGGACGCTTGAAGATCTGAAACGCGACTATCCCGCCTTGATCGAAAGCCTGCGCGAAGAACAGGCGGCCGAATTGCAGCGGCTCAAGCAGGAAGTGGAACGTTTGACGGCATCGGAAACCGTGTATCGCAAACGCGATGTGATTCGGCGTCTGCTCCGCGAGTTTCACTTGCCCGACCTGGAGGCGACCGACGCGCGGGCGAAAGCCGTCGTCAGCACATCATTTTGCGAATCGTTGATGACGGCTCACGACGACAAGGCGATGCGCACTTTGGTGGAAGAGCGGGCAAGATTGGTGCAAACACTCGCCGGCGGCGACGCAGTGCGCGGATTTACTGAAATGCAGCCGTTGTCGAAAGACCAACTGCTGGCATCCGACGCCAATCCGTGGAACGGTAAAAGTTTTGTGGAAGCAATTACGTGAAGCACTAGTGGCTAGTGGTAAGTGGCTAGTGGTTAGTGCGAAGCGGCAGGTGGCGATTTTGGGAACTGTGGACTCTTTTAATGAATCGCCAAACTCCGACTTCTGACCATAAATAGTGAACCTTTTTTGGAGAATTTGGAATGAGCGACAAGATGCGATGGCGTTATGGAGATACGAATCCCGTGGTGGCTTCGGTGGATTCGGCCACGGTGATTGAAATCGGCGACTTGGTGTGGCAGGACACCGACGATGCCAAGCAGGCGTCGGGCATTGCCGACCTCGGGACGGAAGCGGCGAACCAAGAGGCGTTTGCCGACGTCTTCCTCGGCGTGGCCATGCAGCGCAGCCGCAACGGCGACACTTCGCCGATTCGCGTGGCAACCACCGGCGTATTCGAGTTCGATTGCCCGAGCGGCACATTCGAGCTGGGCGACATGGTCGGCGCAGACGAAAACACGGCCGGCACGGCGTTGTTGAATCAGCAAGTGGCGAAAGTCAGTGCAAGCAAATATGCGATCGGACGCATCGCCAAGCGGCAGGCTGCGGCAACGACCAGCGTGTTGGTCGATATTCGTTCGACTGTGATGACCGGCGGCGTCGAGGGCGGCAGTCCCGCCAGCGCGTGATGGGAAGGGATTAGAAGATAGGGATTAGGGATTAGGGATTAGGGGGTAGGGATTAGGGGGTAGGGACTAGCTTCCTGAGTTTTCACTTCCAATTATCCAATTAAATTTTTAGACCTTGCTTTAGGAGAAGAACGTGAGAGCGATCAAATATCGCGAGTTGAAGCGCATGTATGAAATGAACGGTCCTGAAAAGACCGTCGAGCATTTGCAGGAAGCCTTGCGAAAGGGCGATCTGAAGCCGGAGGATTTCAGCATCCGCGAATTGGCCGAGGCGACGTTGAGCCCGGAGCGGGTGCGGCACATGGACCCGCGGCAAGGCGGTGCGTGTCTGCTGGAAGCCGGCGACGGCGTCGATGCGACTGCGTTTTCGAACATTACCGGCCAGGTGGTGCAATCGAAGATTCTGGAAGCCTACGAACAAGAGGCCTTCGTGGTCTCTCGGCTGGTCGATACGATTCCCACGCGGTTGGACGGCGAGAAGATCCCCGGCATAGGCCGGATCAGCGACGAGGTGGCCGAAGTGCGGCCCGGCATGTCGTATCCAAACTTGGGTTTCGCGGAGGATTATATCGAGACGCCGCAGACCACCAAGCGTGGGTTTATCGTGCCGGTCACCAAGGAGGCGGTTTTCTTCGATCGAACGCACCTCATTCTTCAGCGGGCCGCGGAAGTCGGTGAGGTGTTGGGCCTCAATAAGGAAAAACGTTTGATCGACCTGTTGATCGGCGTGACGAACAACTATAAGTGGAAGGGAGCTGCCTACAACACCTATAGCAACACCGGCACGGGCTCGGCCCCCGACGGCAAGTGGGTCAACCAGATGACCGAGGAATTGATCGACTGGACCGACGTGGATGCCGCCGAACAATTGTTCGCCGATATCCCGGACCCGAACACGAACGAACCCGTGTTGATCCAGGCGACCACCGTGCTGGTGACGCCTGCATATCGTCATGCGGCGCACCGCATCTTCAATGCGGCGGAGATTCACTATGCTCCGACGGGCAATATGACGACCACCGTGGCCGCCAATCCGCTGGGCAACTACACCGTCGTCGAAAGCCGGCTGGCCTATCGCCGGATCATGGCCAGCGGCTACGACGCGGCGGATGCCAAAAAGTGGTGGTTTATCGGCGACTTCCGCAAGGCGTTCGCCTACATGGAAAACTGGCCGATCACGGTGACGCAATCGCCCATGAACAGCGAGGCCGATTTTAATCAGGACATCCTCGTCCGATTCAAGGCCAGTGAACGCGGCGCCGCCGCGGTGATCAATCCCCGCTACATCGTCCGAAGCACGGGCGCGGGCAGCGGCTCCTAGTGATGTCTTGATGAACGGAACGCCGGGGGGCAGCGTTGGAACGACATGGGTTGCCATTGTCATGCCGACGTTTGCCCCCCGGCCAACGGTTTGCTTTGAAACTATCGCACCATCCAATCAGGCTGCTCGCATATCATGGCGATTTTTACTTTAGCGATGACCGACGCCGGACTTTGGGCGCCACGATTCACCGGCACTTTTACCACGGACGGTACAATGTCCGTCGTGGGCATAGGCACGGAGTTCGCTTCTTCACTCGTGGGGCAATCCTTTCGGTTTGTCGGCAGTTCGACCGATTACACCATCGCCTCGGTAACGGATGCCACGCATCTGGAAACGACGGCTGCCATACCGGCGGGGTCGGGCCAAGTTGCCTTTCTGAGTAGCAATCCGCAGGGATTGATCGATGCGAATTTCCATCTTCTCGGTTCGGCGGCATTGGCCGACAGTGGCGATTTCCAACCCTACAACGCCGGCGCAACGCTGCTGGGCAATACGACAACGGGCTCGGGTAGCATCGTTTGCAATGCCTCGCCTACGTTGACAACGCCGACCATCGCCTCTTTGATCGGCAACAAAATCTCTCCGGCCTCGGATGGAACCGCCGCCCTCCAATTCAACAAGGCGGACAGTATGACGAATGTCGTCACGATCGACACGACGAACAGTTATGTGGGTGTTGGCTGTGCACCTACCATGAGATTTTGCGTTGGTACGCCCGAAACGACAGTGCATGGTGAAACTTATTATAATCGAACCATTGGGCTTTTTGGAGCAACTGGAGCGTACTATCTCGCAAGGGACACGACCAATAACGTCGAACTTGTTTTCGGAACCTCGGTGAGCGGGTATGGATGGCTCGCAACAATGACGAACCATCCGTTCGTCTTTCGTGTGAACAACTCCGTCGAAGTGATGCGAATTACGACGGCCTCTAGGCTTGGACTTGGGGTGTCGGATCCCAACGCCAAATTTGAAATTAGCAGGGCGGCCGCCGACGTAATGGCTTCCGGTTCTGGAGCTAATACTACAGCCTTTTTAAGATTGCAGAATAATTCGGGTGGGATAGTAGGGGATATGGGGCTGCAATCATCAAGTCCCTATGGCCTTTGGATACAGGCAACGCATAGGGACTATCTCAACAATACTTATCCTATTCTCTTGAATCCCATCGGTGGCAACGTCGGTATAGGCACATCGGCCCCGAATGCCAAACTGGAATCTCTATCAACCATGGAACAACTGCGTCTGTCCTACGATTCGACGCATTATGCTTCATGGACGACAAACAGCTCTGGAAATTTAACCATCGCACCTAGCGGCGGAACGACCGCAATTACCGGAGCCATGACAATCGGCTCCAGCGGACAGGCCACCATCACCTCGGGCGGATATGCTCAACTGGGTTGGGGAACGGCTTCAACGCCGGCCTTTTCCTTTAGCAGCGCCGCTAACTACGGAATTTATTATGCATCCGGCGCGGTACGGATAAGTGCCGCCGGTTCCGAAGTCGCCAGATTCAGTGCAAGCGGATGCACGGTCTCCGGCTCGGTCACGGCTACGCAATTCAAACTGTCGGCACTCAACACCGCCCCATCTTCATCCTCCGACACAGGCGCCTTGGGTGAAATCCGCATCGTCAACGGCTACATCTATATCTGCGTTGCAACCAACACGTGGCAACGCGCGGCATTGGCCTCCTGGTGATTTTATCTAAGTGCAGTAAATGGAGCGGGAAAGAAACATGACGCTCGACGAACTTTTTCTGGGTTCTCTTATGACGCAATCCGACATACAAGCAGCGTTGACGGCACAAGGCTTCACGTCCGCGAGGGCCGGCTTTCTGGATGAGCTGGGAAGCACGGCGATGGGCACCGCCGGGCATCTGCCTGTGTTGAACGCCAATCTGACTGTAGGGGCCAATCTCCGAGAAATTCTCGGCAACACTCTTACCGAGACGGGAACGGGATACCTGGCGGCGGCGTTCAAAAAACTGTTCGACGTGGCAACGCCTGCATTGACGGCGGCGAGCGTCAACCAGACGGCGGACGTCGGAGCGGGCGTTCAGGTAAACACCCTGCCGGCGACTCCGCCCGCCGGTTATGGGGCCGACGCCAATGCAAGCAATTATACCGGTGCATTTCCGGCATCAACGCTCGTCAACGCGCCAAGGTCCGGCATGAGCTTGGCGGATGCAACCGCCGTGCTGGGGCCCGTCGTTTCAACGATCAACAAGCTTGTCGGGGATGAAGATATTTATGTGCCGGTCTTCAAAAACCATTCCGCGCGGCTTTGCGCCTACGTCGCCTTGAACGGCGCGGACATTCACCAGGCCGATGTGTCGAGCATCCTCTACAACATTTATTTGCTTGACCAAAATGATCCCGACAAGCGGACGGCCGTGGCCGGACACACGAACGTATCGCTTGCGCCGGCCGATGTGCTGTTCGATACGCTGCAAAGCGATGCGCAAGCCAGTGAATATAACTTCCGCCATACGATTCCCGTTTCCATCTATAACGCTTTCACCATCGCCGGGCGCAACTATCTGGTGGAATATGCCTTAACGCCGGTTGTAGGTGAACGCATCCTCGTTCGATTCAGGATGAATGTATTATGAGCGACGCCGCAACCATTGAAAGCATTAAGAGCCAGACATTGGCCCGGATCGTGGAAATTACCGCACAACCCAAGCCCACGTACCAAGTGGACGGGCAGTTGGTCGCCTGGGGTGATTATCTCGCCCAGCTTCAACGAATGGTGGATTGGTGCAACGAAGCCTTGGCCGTCGAGAGGCCGGTGGAGGTAAGATCGCAAGGGTACACGCAATAAAGCCAATGCCGAATGTCGAATGCCGAATGTTCAATGTCGAATGTTCAATGTTCAATGTTCAAGTGTATTGAACATTGGTTCTTGAAAATTGAACATTTTTATGATCTCCAATAACATCATTCAAACGCTTACCTCCCATGTTTGACCCTTCAGATGATTTTCTGACCGTAGCCGATGGGCTGGAACCGATTACGTTGCTGCGGCGTGGAAATGCAACGGCAGCCGCCGGCGTTTCGGTGCCTCATGCATTGCGGCGGATCTTGTCCGTCAGCGAGGCCTCGATCATCACCGGAGGCGATGTCAACAAAAAAGTGCCCGGCGGCGGTCATCACACGGCCGCCGATATCGTTTGGCACTTGCCGATCGCCGAATTGACCGAGGAGCCTCGGTTGGGCGATGTGATCATTGACGGCGATGGCGAACGGTGGACGATCCTGAACGTTAAGCGATTGACTTTCGGTAGTCGCTGGCGATGCGAAGCGCGTAATGTTGCCATTGCGTTTGGATTGGACGACACCATCAGCGTTCTGAAGGCAAGCTATACGAAAAGCCCCTACGGAGCGGCCGTGCCGTTGTGGAGACTGTGGAAATCCGGCGTCAGGGCCAGAATCCAACCTTGGGACGTGCAAAGCGACGCCACGACGGAAACGCATGGTTCCAAAGTCCGCTATCGCATTTTTGTCGAGGAAGCATTGGATTTGGACCATACCTGTTGCATTCGAGGGCCCGACGGAACCGTCTACACCGTGATTAAAACGAGCGGTGCGGAGCGAATTGGCGAATTGCAAACCATCGAAGTAAGGGTCATGCGATGAATTTGATGCAAGTTGTCCACACGCGCTGGGCCGAGGCAACCGCCTTGAACGCCCTTTTGCCGGCGGAACGAGTTTTCACCGGCGCAAGTCATCATGCCTCGCTGCCATTGGCCGTCGTTACCAAGGAAAGCGACAAGCCCGATTCTTATGCAACCGACGGATCGGCGATTGATATCGTGGCATTGCGGATCCGTGTGCTTCATGCGGAACACGACCCCGCGGCGGCAATTATCCACCAGATCAAAAAAGCGTTCGACCGCTCGACATTCAATCTGGCCGATAGCGATGTCGTCCAGCTTATGCAGCGGATAAACGACTTCGAGCAGCATCGCGACGACGGATCCTGGGAAATGGTGATTGACTTTCAATGCACGGTCTTTTTGGCTGCGGGGGCCTAAATAGTTTCTGTTGCGCGAACGCCCAAAATTGCGAATTTGTAGTCCTTCTTTAGGGAAAACAGGCTAGTTGCAATGCCTGACCATGTGCCTATAATAGAAGGGTGTCTATTTTTTGGGAGCCCAATGATGTGTGACTGGAAAATTGTTTTGGTTAAGGCGAGAATTGCCGCGTTGGCAATGGTCGGCTGGCTGGCTGTCCATGGGACGGCCTTGGCCCAAGCGGGAATCGCGAAAAAAGAAGACAATGGCGGCGGATCTTACGTCCTGCCTTATGCCATTGTGCTGCTGGGCGTCGGCCTGGGAATGCTCTTCGTCTGCCGATCGAGCAATCGCCGCGAACGCGCCAAGCCGGAACAATATGAAGCGGCTAAGATCACCGAGAAATAAGGCAAGAACATGGCAAGTAAACGAATCCTGATGCTGGTCGGCGATTACGTTGAAGATTACGAGGCCATGGTTCCGTTTCAGATGTTGCTGATGGTGGGGCATCACGTGGATGCCGTGTGCCCTGATAAACATGCGGGCCAAACGGTTCGCACCGCCGTCCACGATTTTGTGGGCGATCAAACGTATAGCGAAAAGCCCGGCCACAACTTCGCGCTGACCGCCGATTTCGATGCCGTTGATCCCGCCGATTACGACGCCTTGGTAATCCCCGGCGGACGTTCGCCCGAGTATCTGCGGCTCAACGATCGTGTGTTGCAGATTGTTCGGCATTTTGCTTCGACGCACAAACCGATTGCCGCGGTTTGCCATGGACAGCAAATTCTCGTTGCCGCGGGAGTGTTGAAAGGCAAATGCTGCACGGCCTACCCCGCCGTAAAGCCGGAATTGATCCTTGGCGGCGGCCAATGGATCGACGTGAACGCCTCGTTCAGCAATGCCGTGGTCGATGGCAATCTTGTCACTGCCGCAGCCTGGCCCGGCCATCCCGAATGGATACGCAAGTTTTTAGAAGTGCTCGGCACGAAGATCGAGCCGTAGGAATCCAATCATGAAAGTGCTAGGCATCTCCGGTAGCCCACGACACGGAGGAAATACCGAAATCCTGATCCAAGCCGCGCTCGGTGTTTTGGCCGAAGAGGGGCTGGATGTCGAGTTTCTTTCGTTGGCCGACCGGCCGATCCAGCCCTGCAACGCATGTGGCGGTTGCTTCAAGGCGGATACGATGCGTTGCGTTCAAAAGGATCCGGCATTCGATGGCATTCTCGAAAAATTCGCCGAGGCCGACGGCATTTTGATCGGCTCGCCAGTCTACTTCGGCTCGGCCACGCCGCAAATCATGTCGCTGCTGGATCGCGTGGGCTACGTCGCTCGGCGACATCCCGATCTGTTGCGTCGGAAGGTCGGCGCGGCGATTGTCGTTGCCCGGCGAGCGGGCCAGAACTTCACTTTCGCCCAGTTGAACTACTTCTTTCTCATCAGCGAGATGATCGTGCCGGGTTCCACCTATTGGAACGTTGCCTTCGGCCGCGAAAAAGGTGAGGTTCAGAACGACGCGGAAGGCATGGGCACCGTCAAAACCCTTGCTCGCAACATGGGCTGGCTGATGAAGAAGCTGGGCACTTCTCGCTAGTCTTCCTAGTCTTCGCCTCTTCAAAGCAGCAAGTGCAACGGTTTTGGTAGATTGTTGCATCGAGTTGCGCCTCTGAGATGGAGTTCTTAGTCACGGTATACCCCCCCACTAGAAGTGCATTTATTCTGGTTTATGCCTGTATCCGGCAGGTCCAACCTCAGGGCGGGTCTTCTTTTCTTTTTTAATCCGCATTTTTTAACAAGCCGTTAAAGTCCCTTCAGCCCTTAGGACGATAACGATTGCGAGAGTTTTGCTGGCCGTATGGATTGTATGCACGGCGTTGGATCGGCGGACTGGGAAAATTAAACACTCCAGAATGGACGGAGGTGGCCCCATGAAGGGCTCGTTGAATCAGCAACACCTTCTGCGAACTTTGTTGTTCGGCCTTGTTGCGTTGGCCGGCGTCGGACTGACCGGCTGCCAGATTGAAACTGGCGGCCAGACATTGCCAAGTCCGTACTACATGAAGGACGATGTGCAGTACTTCCCACCGGCAGCCGAGATGAAGCTGTCGAAGGAAGCCGCCGCCATGAAGGCCTACAATCAGGACCAGGCGATGCAAGCTTCCAGGCAGCAACGTTAATCGCTTAAGGCAGTACACGCCGAATGCCGATCGACGCCTCTGCGGAACGATTGCCCGACATGCCGGTCAAGCATGAAGGGGAATGGTATCGCACGTCGATGGCATTGCGGGGGGGGACGGCGCCTTGCGTTGCTGGCGTCCCAGGATGTGAGTGCCGATTCGTTGGCACCCCCTGGAGCGTCGGCAACGCAAGGACATTTTTTGTTCGTACACCAACCGGTATGTCCGAGTTTGCTCTTTCCCCCGCCGCGCAGCAATGGGTCAACGTCGTGTTGATTTGGGTCGGCTTCGGCACACTCGCCGGCCTGCTGGCAACCGTCATCCTGCCTCAGCGTAAATCCGTCGGCCCTTTCCTGGCGATGGTCATGGGCATCGTCGGCAGCATGATCGGCCTGCTGGGGTTGAGCTGGCTCTTTCCCAACCACCCTTTGAACCCCATCAGCCCGCTGGGCTTTCTCGCCGCGACGATCGGCGCCTTCTTTTTGCTGATTCTTTACCGTCTCGCCGGCATGTTCTTCGGCCGAAAAGACGACGACGCTTCCGAAGCGTAGCCGTTCGATTGGCGTCGCTCTTCGCTGAGATTTGGCTGCTGCAAAGCCTATCGTGTCGTCTAAACGCCCTGCAAAAAGATCCCAACTATATCAACGCACTGCCTATTTGCATCGTCGTGCGTTTTATGCATCCTACAGGGAACATTGGGCAGAAGACGCCCTTTCTCTCAAAGAGTCCCGTTGCTATTGTTTTTTTGTCTCCAAGAATCGACTAATGGTCCCAGTGCATCACAGCGAAAGGTTCCGATAGGATTACCGATTGTTAGCCAACCTTCATCATGATTATAAATTACGAGCAAAACAGTTCCATTTCCTGCGTTTTCAATAAGGCAAGTATCTTTTCCAGTTGCTCGATAGAGTCTTAGTTTATAATTCCGGGTATTGCCCACACCACCGAGATTCCAGGACTGGGATTTGCTTAGGCAGTTGCAGAGCTGTCTTAGGTGAACATCGTTCCGTATTACTAGCGGTTTTTCAGAAGTGTCATCTCCGGCTCGGAATCCCCACGGAATAATTTCTACTGACGTGATTTCGTCGGCCGATGCCGTTAGAACTTGCTTCATGACGTTATATTGATTCCATGGCGATGGGCTCATGCAAATCAACAGTAGCGACCATAGCCCAACTACTATGAGCCCAATTCCTACAAAACCGAAACCTCTTGGAAGATTTTTGCAAGGCGTGGTCATGTGGAACGCTTGAAGAAGCAGATTTGGCCAAAATACGATAATCGGACCTAGTGTCAGTCCGAGCATCATGCCTACAACCAAAGGCAGGTATCCAAGGATGAGTTGGATGGCAATCTCGTGTTCCATTATTGGTGTTTCTGGCAGAGAGCCAGTATTATAGGATGCGTGAAACACACCAGGATTCAAACGGAATGATGCGTTTCACGCACTCTACAAAGACTATTATACGTGGTTTCCAATTCAAAGTAGCATCCATTTTCAAAAAACAGTCTGTCTTCCCGAAGGGTAAACAGGCAGCGAAGTGCATGTTTGAATTGAAATTGGCGATCACATCTTAAAGTTAAACGTCTGGGCCAGCATCCACCAGAATCGCGTCCCTAGGGAAACCCAATCGGTATAGACCCGGGCTTGGCCGCGGATGCCGAGGCGGATCGCGCCGGTCGTGTCATCGATCGGCGCGCAGGCTTGGTACGAAGTGCTCATCGGTCTTTCGGCGCCGGTTTGTGGATCGGTTTTGGTGGGCAGCTCGCCGCCGTGCTTGGTCGAGAGACGTTGGGGACTGACTTTTAGTTCCGATTCGGCGATTTCCTGGATTTCGCTGTGCAACGTGGAAAAGGACATGCCTTCGAGATTGAGATCTACCTTCTGGCCTTCGCGAATCAGGTTGCGGTCGGCCTGATCGACAATCATAACCGCTTCGAGTTGCTTGGGATTGCCGATCTGGCAAAACAACGTGCCTTGTTCGAGATAGGCGCCGAGATTTTCGGGGTCTAGCGGCGTGCCGGACCACGAGGGCAAGCGTTCGTCGTCATTATCGCGTTTGGGATTCAGCGACGGGGGCAAAACCGTGCCGGAAGCCGGCGCGATCAGCCGCAACCGCTGTTGATCCTGTTTCTTTTGAACAAGCTGATCCTCGACGGCACGCAGCGCCTCTTGGACCTGAGGAATTTGAGCCGCTGCGCGGTGATCGCGGAAACTTTGGTGCATCAGGCTATCGAGTTTCGTGCGATATTCATTGGCTTGGCCTTCAAGCTTGGCCACCGCCAGGTCGATTTCGGTGCTGCGCAGTCGGGCAAGGAACTGGTCTTTGACGACTTGCTGACCGATCACGACATCGCGTTCGATAAGTTGCCCCGCCACATCGACATAGACCGGCGCGGCGTCGCGGGCTTGGATTTCCAGCGTGCAGATAATGCTATGCGGCAGCGGAAGAAAAAGCACTGCCAATAGAATTGCACTCAGCACGCCCAGACTGGTGTAGAAACGCGGTTTTTTCACTTGTTCGAGCCTCCCCGGCACGTAAAAAAACTTGCCTAGCTGATAGAGCGGCATGATGAGCAAACCGTATAAGGACATAAGTACGACGATCTGGCCTATCACTTTCAGATCGTAAGACTCGAAAAGCTGGTAGAGGAACCAGCAGATGGAAAGAGCCACCACCCAGCGATAGACCGCCGCGGCAACGGAATATAACGCGAAAAATATCTGATTGCGCTGCGGTAGGAAGGGATCTTCGGGCGGTTCCAGCCCTAAAAACCATTGGCCTAACTTGCGATTGAGGATCGAAGAGGCCTTTTGCCGCAGATTGGGAATTTCGACCAAGTCGGACAGGACATAATAACCGTCGTAACGCAGCAAAGGGTTGGCGTTGAAGATGATCGTCGTGGCCGACGAGATAAACATCACGTTGAGGCATAGGTTGTGAAACAACCCCGGCGCGGAGAACCACCATAGAAAGGTGCAGACCGCCGACAACATCACTTCGACGTAAATGCCGGCAGCGCCGATGGCGGCCCTATGCCATTTGTTGGGCAGCATCCATGAGTCGGAGACATTGCAATAAAGGCACGGCGTCAGCACAAGGACCATCACGCCCATTTCATGGCATTCGCCGCCAAAATGCTTGCACATCAGGCCGTGGCCGAATTCGTGAAAAACTTTCGTAACGCCCAATACGCAGGCCAGGAGAAAGGCATTGTGAATGCTGAAAAACTGTTGGAATTCGGGCAGTTTGGCCTGGAATACGTCGAATTCCACAATGACCAGCGTCAGGGCCGTCAGGGCCGTCAACAAACAGAGGACCGCAGTGATCGGAGAGAAGAACCATTGCACGTGGGGATAAAGCCAGTTGAGCAGCCGCTCGGGATCGATGCCCTTGAAACGGATGCAAAGGATATTCGTCAGCGCGGCAACCAGTTCCTTGCGTTTGCGTTCGTCGCGGCGTTTGTGAAGCTGGCGTCCCTGGCCGGCGGCGTCCGCCACGACCAGGCCGCTGCGGTGCAACATCCCCAAAAACTGCTGCAATTCGTCCAAGGTGATCTTTTGAGGCGGAAACTCTTCCTCGAAACGGTCTTTGATTTCGTCCAAGCTCGTCTGGCCGTCGAGCATCTGGAGAATGGCGTACTCTTCTTCCTGAAAGCGGAAGTAGTTCAGGCCGATGGGGTCTTTAATGATCCAATAACTGCGGCCGAGATAATGTTGTCTCTGCGCAACCAAGTCGGGCCGCATTCGAATCGTAAGCGCCCGAGCGGAACTAGACTGCAAACTGTCGCGGAGAGTAACCATGCGTCATGAAGAAGGTACAAGGTTCAAAATTCAAGGTTCAATGACCAATGTTCCATCGCCAAACGGTCGGGCATCTGTACCGATCTATTGAACATGGATCCTTGAACATTGGAATTTCTTATTTCAACTGGATGGTCATTTCCGCCTTAAGTCCGGGGCTGAGGATCCAGAAGCCGTTTTCCTGGCGATTCTGCACTTCGGCCCGAATGAGGAACTCGCCGCCGGCTTCGATCAGCGGTTTGACGTAGACGATTTTACCCGGAAACGTTTCTTGTTTTCCGCGTGCCAATGAAACGACGACTTCGACCGGCCGCCCTTGAATTTGAGAGGGACGATAGTTCTTGACATTCAAAAAGCCCTCGACGCGGAGCAAATCGACGCGGACCAGTCGCATGACGGGATCGCCCGGCTGCACCCACTCGCCTTCGTGATGCGACAGTTCGATCACAACGGCATCCAAGGGGGCGACGAGGCGGCGACGTTCAAGGTTGGCGGCCGCGGCTGCCAATTCAGCCTCGTTCACTTTGGCCTGCAAACCGGCCACGTCTCTTTCTTTCTGCGATTTCTCGATCGAGAGTTCCATTTCGCGTTGTTTCAGCAGCAGGCGGCGCACTTCGGCCTGCGGAACCACGCCTTGAACCTTCTTATTCGCTTCCATGGCTTGCAGATAATCGGCTTCGGCCACTTTGGCGGCGGCTGTCGAATAGCGGACGGAAACATCGTCCTCGGCCTCACGCAGGGCAGCCTTCAGTTTGTTAATGGCCACGTTTTGTTGCAGACGCGGCAGGGTATCGTCGATTTGCGCCAGCAGATCGCCTTTGGACACTTGCTGGCCCTCGCGGACGGGAATTTTCGTCAATACGCCCGCCTCCTGCGCCGGCATCAACACTTCGGCATCCAGCGAGAGCAGGCAGTTGGGCAGCGTTATCGTCTCTGCCGCGGCGGAGAGAGATAAAGCCGGCAAAACAGCTACAAAAACCGTCAGACACATTAAATGCCGCATGGCAATATCTTTCATGTTTCTAGAAATAGCGGAATAAAATTCGCGATTGGATGAAGGAGACCACATCGTGGAGCAACACGTAGCCCATGATGCTTCGGCCGCAATCGACCTGGGCCGTTACCGTGGCGCCGGGCCGGAGGTCGGGCAGTTCCGACTTGTCGATGGCCACTTTGATAAGCACGGTGTTGCCCTCGTCGCCGCGGATTTCCGCGCTGCGGTGAATCTCTTGCACCCGCCCATAGCGCGTGGTGCCGGGCTCGGTAGCCAGAATATAGGATACCTCTAATTGATCGGCCAGTTGCTCGTGCGTGATTTCGCGAAGCTGGGCCGACAGATTTTCGTCGGTGATCTCCGGCAGAACCATCTGGAGTTTGTTCCAAGCATTGTCATACGTCGGCTCGCGCAAAACTTCGGCGAGCTTGGCCCGGGTGGCCTCGTCGGTTACATTGCCAAGGATTTTTTGCAATTGATCGACCAGCCTTGCCTGGAATTCCGCAAGGATGCGATCGTGCAATTTTTCGTCGGGAACGGAGGCCAACTGGGTTTCCACCTCGGCATCCACTTTTTCATCCAAGGTTTTTTCAGCTTCCGGCGTCGGCTTTTCCTCGGCCGTTGCCTCGCCTTCTTGCTTGGGAGTTTCTTCGGTCGCGGTTTGACCTTCCGGGGTTGCCTTTTCTCCAGTTGCCACGTTGGCTTCTGCCGTCGCGGTTTCTTTTACCTCGGTCGGCGCGGTTTCCTTGATTTCAGCCGTCGCCGTCTCCTTGGCGACCGGCGGCGTTTCGGCGGCAGCTTTGCTGAGTTTCGCGGCAATGTTTTCGCGGAGCAGTTTGCGTAATTGCTCTCGCGACTGATCGTAGAGCGATTGTTGCATGGCGATGAGATAGCCCATGCGTTTCTCGGGCATCTTCAATTCCAACTGCCAAGGGCCCGAAGGATCGGCCACGCGGAGCAGCACTTGCCCTCGCTGCACGGGCCGATGAATCAAACGATTTCGCAGATCCCAGGTAATCACAATGCCGTTGATGGGGCTTTTTACACTTAGCTCGGCTTGCTTGGATTTGTATAACCCCCATTGGGCGTCGAGCGACTCTAGTTTCTGCTTAAGTTCCGCCTGCTCGCCGCTAAGACGGTTGCGGTCGTCGATCGAGAGTTTCTTTTCCTCGACTAAAGAACGTTGCACGGCAAACAGACGCTCGTTGGCGGCCATCCGCTGTCCTTGAACGTCGCTTAGCGCCACTTCCAGGTCGGTATTGCGAAGCAGCAGCAAGGGCTCGTCTTTTTTGACCAGCTTGCCGTGATCGCAGTTGGGATACATCTCTTGCACGACGCCGTCAACGCCGGCGAAAACATCCTGCCGCCATGTCGGTTCGAGCGTGCCGGATGCCTCCAACGTAAAACGCGCCGGCCAGAGAGCCACGACCAGCAGAACGGCCAATATAGCGCCGGTGATCGAGAGGGTTTTCGGGAGCGTTCGCGCGTGAATCACCCAACTCAGCTTGCCGATGCTGCGCCACAGCGGCATCAGGAACAAACTCTGATGCTCCATGGCGTTGGCCATGGCTGTCGAGCTATGCCGGCAAACCACATCGGCCCTTTGCTTCAGGCTGTCGGTAACGCGGCTATCCTCGATCTGCTCGATAATCAAGGCGCCGATCGGTTCTTCGGGCTCGGTGCGTTTGTTTCGGTCGTCTTCCTCGGGCGGAGCCGGCCGCTGGAGCGGCAAGACAGCCACCGTTTTCGAGTGCGATTCGTCGACATACTCTTGCACGGCGTCTTCCACCTGGGGCGGCAGATCGCTGGTGTCGCCAGCATACCAAACCGCTTCGCCCGTGGCGACCGCGGCCGAGGCCAGCTTGCCGAGCAGCCGAATCGTGTTCGACCGCTTGTCGAAAAGGTCTTGGCCGCTGACGGCTTCAATGTGGCATTTTTTTCCGCTGCGAATGGCCACGCTGACGCGGTCGCATTCGATCAGCCGGCGGCCCTCGTTGGCGATCGTGTAGGCCGCTTCGCGCGGATCGAGCGAGGCATGGACCGCGCGGGTGAAATCCTCCAACTGGGTCCACAGCGATTGCCGATCGGAAAAATGCCGCAGTTTATGGCTTTTAAGGAACTCACAGGCCAGCTCGCACATCTGCATGACGAAACGCAGATAGCCTTTTTGCGTATTCGGACCGGCCTCGGCACGCTGGAATATCTCGACGATCCCGATCGCTTCCACGTCGATCTTCAGTAGGCCCAAGACCAAGAGAAAATCAGTGGGGTTCGCGGCGGGTGTTTCTTGACCGGCCTGCTGGAGATCGCCGGGACCGGTATGCGGCGGAACCAGAGCGCCTTCGCCCTCGGCCAAGGTCTTGTAGAGCAGCTTGGAATGCTGAGCCTGGTTTTCGTTCTCGCGCAGATGCGTCTCTTGAATGTTGACCTGATACTGAAGCGCCAACTGGCCTTCGGCGTTCTTGGTCCAAACCGCGCCGCCGACGGCCGCAAGAGCCGAGACGATCCGGGGCAGAAATTCCGCATAGAATGCCTCGGGAGCCATTTCCGCTTTCGAGAGCTGTGCGATCTCTGCTACCAAGGCGCGGATTTGCTGCTTGGTTTGTTCGATAAGTTGTGTGTCGACCGATTGTTCGATGCTCATATCAGCTATGTACTCGGTTTTGTGCCTATGTTCAAGGTTAGCTTGAGGTTACGCAGCTAATAACATGAATCGACATGGTTTTTCACATAGCGCATTCTGCCCATTCCTCGTAATCCTCATATTCGGCACGAAAAAATCAAATGATTCTTGTTAAGATAGAGATTGGCTTCTGGAATATGACTGACGGAGAGAGGTAGCGAAGAGGAATAACACCAATAGGGGAGAGCGGCAAGAACCAAGGCCGTTCGACCTTCGAGCCCCGCGAATGAAACCTGAAGATTTCCAAGAACGGTTTGTTCGCCACCTGACAGGGTGTCAGCCGATGCTCTATGCCTACATCCTGTCGCTGCTGCCCAATCGGGACGACGCCGGCGATGTGCTTCAGGATGTGAATCTAGTGATGTGGCGTCGGTCGTCCGAGTTCGTCGAGGGCACGAACTTCCTGGCCTGGGCCTATAAGATTGCCCGATTCAAAATTTTGGCCCATCATCGCGACCGGCGGCGCGATCGGCACGTATTTTTCGACGAGGTGCTTTTCCAGAAATTGGCCGACGAGGCGGAGCATCGCCATCGGGATCCAGAGGGTGCGATTGCCTTGTTGGATGATTGCGTCGAAGAGTTGCCGCCTCCGCAGCGCAAACTGGTGCAAGAACGCTATGCCTTGGGTGGTTCGGTTCAAGAGATTGCCCGCAAACTAGGGCAGTCGGCCGCCGTGCTTTCCGTAACCTTGTCGCGCATTCGTCACACGTTGTTGACTTGCATCCAACGCAAGATGACCGGGAGAACGCCTTCATGAACGCGATCCCGAACGTGAACGACGAATTGATTCTGCTGTTGGGCCAATTGGCCGATGGACAATTGAACGAGGCGGACCAAGCCAAATTGCTCCATTTGTTGCAGGACGATCCCGCGGCTCGCACCTATTATCTGGATTTCATGGAAATCCATGCATGGCTACAGTGGAAAAGCGAGGGCCGAGAAGAGTATGAAGAGGGGAGCGAGGAATGTGGAGAGGGTAGAGAGGAGCGAGGAGAGGGGATAGAAACCGGCAAATCACTAATTTCCGATTTTCCGCTTCCCACCACCAATCCGACGCCTTCGCTTGCGATTATCCTTGATACTTCCGATTCGATCTCTCCGCTTTCCCCTTCCCCGTCTCCCCTTTACGTCGCTCATCCTTTTTTATTCTCGAACCTGTTTTCGCTGCTGATTTTGAGCGTGGGCATTTTCGGGGCGTGGATGTATCAGATCGACATCCCGCGGCAAATTGCCCTCGATGAGCGTTCCAAGGCAGGTTCCGCGGACCGAAAACATGATAGCGCGGCAAATCAACTGGAGTTTGTCGGCCAAGTGACGGCCATGTCCGACGTGCATTGGGCCGATGTTCAAACGGCTACCGTCAATCGGGCCAATGTGGCACTTGGCCGGAAATTTGCCTTGACCTCGGGCCTCATGGAAATCACCTACGACACCGGCGCGAAAGTAATTTTGCAGGGCCCCTGTGCCTATCAAGTCGATTCCCGCGACGGCGGATATCTTTCCATCGGCAAGCTCACGGCCAGATTAGAGAAGAGGGGAGAGGGGA
>CAYWGR010000018.1:3154-45956 GCA_964458015.1 uncultured Planctomycetaceae bacterium | reverse complement strand
GCCGCCATCCGAGGCGTGGTTAATCCTCTTGGATCGTGACGTGGAGATGGCGGCTGCCGAAGCGCAGGAGAATCTCACTTCGGTGACGACGAGTGAAAACCTGGCATATATCGTCTATACATCGGGATCGACGGGCGCGCCAAAGGGCGTTTGCATTCCCCACCGCGGCGTCGTGCGGTTAGTGTGCGGCGCCACGTATGCACACTTCGGTGCGGATGAGGTGTTCTTACAGTTTTCACCTCTATCGTTCGATGCGGCAACGTTTGAAATCTGGGGTGCCCTGCTCAACGGCGCACGACTGGTGGTCTTTCCGCCGGGGTTGCCCTCGGCGGAAGAATTGGGCCAAGTTATCGAGGATGCCGACATCACGACACTATGGTTGACCGCCGGCCTATTTCAAGAAATGGTCGATCGGCAACTAAATCGCTTCCGTGGACTGCGGCAGTTGTTGGCCGGAGGCGACGTCTTGCCGGCGCCTCCTGTTCATCGCGTGTTGCGAGAGTTGCCGGGATGTACCATGATCAATGCTTACGGCCCGACGGAAAACACAACTTTCAGTTGTTGCTATCCGATGCGTCCGGAAGACCAAATCGACAGTTCCGTGCCGATCGGCCGACCGATTGCCAATACGGAAGCCTATGTGCTGGACGCATATCAGCAGCCGGTTCCCGTGGGAATACCGGGAGAGCTATATTTGGGCGGTGATGGGCTTGCCCGCGGTTATTGGAATAGGCCAGACCTGACTGCCGAGCGATTTGTTCCCAATCCATTCCTCGGCGATAAGGGGGCATGTCTGTACCGAACCGGAGATTGGGTAAAATGGTTGCCCAGTGGGAATTTGGCATTCCTGGGGCGCATGGATTTCCAGGTCAAGATTCGAGGCTTCCGCGTCGAGTTGGGCGAGGTTGAAGCAGTCCTGTGCCGGCATCCCGGGCTACGTCAGTGCGCCGTCGTTGCGCGCAGCGATCGTCCGGGCGACAAACGCCTAGCGGCTTTTTGTGTGCCGGCCGCCCCCAACGCACCGCCAAACGGCGAGGAACTGCGCGAGTTCCTACGGCAATACTTGCCCGACTACATGATTCCCTCGATTTTCACGATCCAGCCACATCTGCCGTTGACCTCCAACGGCAAGGTGGATCGCCAGGCACTGATCGCAGCGCCATTGGCCGATCACGAACGTCGGCGGCGATATGTGGAGGCAGGTGACCCCTCTCAACTGCTTTTGACCCATCTCTGGCAGGAGCTACTAGGCGTTCCCAAGATCGGAATTCGGGACGATTTTTTTGCTCTGGGCGGCCATTCGCTCCTGGCAATCCGAATGCTCAGCCAAATCAAGGAACTATGCGGAGTGCAAATTCCGGTTGCAGCCTTGTTTGCCGATGCCACGATCGAGTCGCTAGCCCGGGCCATGTTGGAATTGCAGCAGGACCAGCAGGAGTCATCCTTGGTCGAAGTTCAGCCCGGCCTGGAAACGAAACGGCCGTTCTTCTTCTGGCACGGAGATTTCAACGGCGGCGGATTCTACTGTCGGAATTTGGCACGCCATATCGGCCCAGATCAGCCCTTCTATGCGATCCATCCGTATGGCATGGCTGGGCAGCCTCCTCGGGCCACAATCGACGCCATGGCCGCCGGACATCTACAGTTGGTGTTGGATCGCCAACCAGAAGGCCCTTATTTGCTGGGCGGCCACTGCAACGGAGCATTGGAAGCCTTTGAAATCGCCCAGTTGTTACGTGCCGCAGGTAAGACCGTCGAACTGTTAGTGATGATCAGTCCGCCACGGCGGCGACAAGCATCGCCGTCGTCCTGGGCCTATGCCGGTCTGCGATATCTGCTCCGTTCGCTTTTTTCAATCCTCGACAACCGGCTGCTAGCGCGGCGTCTGCCGTGGTTGCGTCGCGCACTACTTTACAACCTATATGCCGCGGCGTGCCATAGCTACACTCCCAACACCTATACCGGGCGAGTTGTACTCTTGCAGCCCGGCCAAGTAGACCACGATAACGATCCTACGAGGGGTTGGAAAAACATTGCACCCGACCTGGACATGCACCCATTGCCGGGTGGACATGGCACCTCGATCACCGCACATGCCCAGGCAGTCGCGGAACATTTGCGAAAGTTGTGCTGCCGTCTTTGATAGGATCTCGGAAGTCCGATGTTTCCAATCGTCTGTTTTGCATGGGTTCCTTGCCCTTGCCGGTTGAAAAGTGCATCCCCATCCGAGGATGCCAAATAGCCCAAACCTTCTCGTTGATAACCACCTTCTGCCGCACGATTTCAGTTGGGCATCATTTTGAGACAAGGCAATGCATGTAGATGATGGCAGAGCCCCCGCATGTGGCTATTTAGCTAACAGCCTTATGTATAGCTATTATGGCAGTCGCTTGACATCCCCCGCGGGGCGTATGTATAAAGTAATAGATTGGATGTTTATTCCAGTTAAGTAGCCTCTTTGGGCAGATCACCTAGGATGCATTTCATGCGGAACCACATTGGCAAGTTGGGATCGTTGCGAGACCGTCACCTAAAGAACTTATCTCTCACCAATACCACGCGGCGCAATGTCTATCAGCGGCGTCTGGTATGTGAACCGCTGGAAGATCGACGTTTGCTGAGCGTTATCCAACCCTCTCTAAACAGCGGCATTTTGAGCGTAGGCTCAACAAGCATCTCAGTCCAGTTCGACAGCGCAATGCTTGGCGCTGACTTGGCGGCAAACTATCAACTTCAAAGCGCCGGCGTTGACGGCCTTTTGGGCACGGCGGACGATGTCGTAGTACCGAAGACGGTCGACTACCAAAGCAGTAATCGATCCACATTGACCTTTGCCGCCTTGCCCGAGGACGTTTATCGTTTAACCGTGCGCGATGCAATCACCGACGCGGCCGGCAACAAGATTGATGGCGACGGTGATGGAACAGCCGGCGGTGATTGGACTACAGATTTCGTAGTAGCTTCCAGTGGCAAACAATTCTCCTCTGTTTCGACTTACTCGCCTGCTGCGAATCCCTGTGAAATCGCGTCAGGTGACTTCAACAACGACGGCAAGATCGACTTAGTCACGACCAACGGATACAACAATGCTGATGACACAGTTGTTGTTCTTTTGAACCGTGGCAGCGATGGGTTCACAACCGCTGGCACGTACAGTTCGGGCGGTCGCCTTCCTCACACTATTGGCGTTGCTGATTTCAACAACGACGGCAATCTCGACATCGTCGTACTTAATTTTACAATAGCATCGGAAATCTTGTTCGGTGACGGGAAGGGAGGATTTTCTACAATCTGCACGATTACTACAGGCAAGTGTTGGAGCCGAGACATAGCTATAGGTGATTATAATAATGATGGGAATCTTGATTTTGCCACGACCGACTGGGAAGATGGTCTGATATTCATCCTTTTAGGCAATGGATCTGGCGGCTTTACTGTCAGTCATTGTTCTGACAATTACAAGCCTTATGGCATTGCTGCTGCCGACTTCAACAATGATGGCAATCTTGACCTTGTGGCTGCCAACCGTAATGACGGTGATACTGCGGGAGTCGGTCTATTCCTTGGCGACGGTAATGGCGGTTTCTCGGCCATGACCGAATTCAGCTCGGGCGGAATTCGGGCCGAAGACATTGCCGTGGGCGACTTCAATGCCGACGGTAATATGGACGTAGCTGTGGCAAATCAAGGAAGCTTCATCGTTGGAATCCTTTTGGGTAATGGCAACGGTGGGTTCGGTACAACCGCCACTTACAATCCCGACAATCTCGGTCCAGGCGAATTGGTCATCGCCGACTTCAATGGCGATGGTAAACTTGATATCGCAAGTGCCGGCGGCTATCTCAGCCTTCTTTTAGGCGATGGCAAGGGATCCTTTTCGACAGCAACTCGCTTAACCTCTGGAGGTTTCGCTCTCGGAGGCGTTGCAGCAGATGATTTCGACAATGACGGCAAACTTGACTTAGCAGTAACCACGTGTCAGGACGAGACTGTGGTAGTTTCTTTGAACTCCTCAAGCGCTGTGCCTGTTACGCTTAAGTCTGCCAGTGGACTATCCTTTGAAGTTGCCGTGGGGACTTTTGGTGCGGGTGAGCTTATCCAAGGAGGCAATAATGCCTTCGACGGCTATGGACGGCTGATCGTCGGCGGTGTCGCATATCGGTCTGATAACTCGTTGTATACAACCGAGGATGATGGACAAACCATCGTTACCGGTGATGATACGATTGACGGACTGACTGTGAGTCGCCAAGTCACGGTGCCCAATACGGGCGACGAAGATTTCGCCCGGACGATTGATTCATTCACTAACAACACCGACACGGCGATCACCACTACGGTGACGATTGTCGGCAATCTGGGATCAGATGACGACACAAGGGTATTTGCCACTTCCGACGGCGACACGACTGTCGAAGCAACCGACCAGTGGATTGGCACCGACGATGCCGACGGTTCGGGCACTCCGGCGATTATTCATTATATTCACGGTCCGCTGGGCCTGAAACCTGTCTCCGTCAATGTAATAAGCGACAACGTCACATGGACCTATGAGATTACCGTTGCCGCAGGCGAAACCGTACAGTTGGCATCGTTTACGATTGTCGGAACGACGCAGGCGGAAGCCGTTGCCGCGGCCAATGTACTGGTAACACACACTGGCTTCGATGGCCAAGCCGCTGCTTTTTTGAACGATACGGAGCAGGCCGCTCTTAGCAACTTCGATTTCTATCCAGTAGCAACGACAACCACACTTCTCGTCTCACCTAATCCGTCAGTCTACGGCCAGTCGGTGACCTTTACAGCCACCGTCATGGCAAACGTGTTGGACGCAGGCACACCTGTCGGCACAGTAACGTTCGTCGACGGCAGCACTACTTTAGGCACGGCAACTCTCGATGCTTATGGTCAAGCAGTCTTCACGACGTCTCTATTGGCTGCCGGCCGGCATGAGATCACTGCTGTCTACAGCGGCGATGCAGACTCCGTCACCAGTACGAGCACTGCTGCGATTCAGACGGTCGACACGGCAATCCTTACGATCAAGGCCGATAACCAGACAAAAGTGTACGGGACGGCGTTGCCGATGCTCACGGCAAGCTTCGATGGTTTTGTCAATGGCGAAACGTTAGCTACCAGTGGGTTGACCGGGGAGCCGAGCTTCATTTGCACTGCCAATTCCGACAGCCCGGTGGGCGACTATACGATTACGGCAGCCTTGGGCACACTTGGTTCACAAAACTACAGCTTCCAGTTCGTCGAGGGAAAGTTGAGCATTACGCAAGCTGCGCCCAGTGTCAGCGTCAGCCATGCAGGCGGGATTTACAATGGATCTCCTTTCCCGGCCACGGCAACGGTGACGGACGTAAGCGGAGTTCCTGCTTCAAGTTTGGAGGACGTTGGCCTGACGATGACCTACTACGTGGGCACAAGCGTCAGCGGTATCGGCTTGGCCAACGCACCTAGCGCCGCCGGCACGTACACCGTGGTGGCCTCGTTCGCCGGGAGCAGTAATTACACGGCAGCCCAAAGCGCGCCGGCTACATTCACGATCTATCTCATCACGCCCATCGTTGCAGCCAGCGACAAGACGTTTACCGACAAAGTGCGAGTGACCTGGAATGCCGTATCCGATGCCACGGCCTATGAAGTATGGCGGAATACGGCCAACGATCCTTCGACGGCCCAGCTCATCAAAACCGTAACGGGCACCAGGTATGACGATACAACGGCCATCGCGGGAACGCAGTATTGGTATTGGGTCAAGGCCACGAACGCAGTGGCAACCAGTAATTACAGCATCTCGAATCCGGGGCAACGGCAGACACTGCCAGCTACCACGCCGGCCAAGGTCTATAGCGCCGTTGAGGGCAATCTAACGAAAACGCAAGTATTGGCCACCTTCAGCTACGCCAATCCCTCGGCCGCTATAAGCAACTTCAAGCCCACGGTGAATTGGGGCGGCACGGTAATTGGCACGCCGAGCGTCTCGCTGCAATTGGTGTCGCGAACCAAGACGATGTCGAACTGGAAAGTGGTAGGCAGCGTCATTTACGCCCAAAAGGGCACGTATGGTATTACCGTTTCGATTCAGGACAAGAGCAACAACGTCATTCTCAGCAGCGGCAAAGTGCAATTCAAGGTGGCCGACGCACGACTGACCGACATAACGCCCTCGAAAACCTACAAAGCCTTCGAGGGCAACACTACCGCCACGCAAGTTCTGGCAGTTTTTAAGGACGCGAATCCCTACGCTCCGCAAAGCGATTACAAGGCCACGGTAACTTGGGGCGGCACTTTGATCGGCAAGCCCAGCGTAGCCGTGCAATTGGTATCTCGCACAGCAACGGCTTCGACCTGGCGCATCGTTGGCAACGCCACTTATGCCGAGAAGGGCGCCTATGGCATTTCTGTTTCCATTCAGGACGTTGACGGTAGCAAGCTGTTGAGCAAACGAGTCAAGTTTAGCGTGGCGGATGCGCCGCTGGCCGATATTACAGCGAAGACAACCTACAAAGCCACTGAAGGCAACGCCACGGGCAGACAAGTTCTGGCAACCTTTACGGATGCCAACTCCTTTGCTCCGTCGAGCGATTACAAAGCCAAGGTGCAATGGGGCGGGGCTGTCATCGGTACACCTAGCGTTTCCGTGCAATTAGTGTCGCGCACCTCGACGATTTCCACTTGGAACGTCGTCGGCAACGCCGTCTACAAAGAAAAAGGCGTTTTCGCCGTTTCCGTATCGATCAAGGACGTCAGCGGCAGCACCGTTTCCAGCAGCGGCAAAATCAAGTTCAATGTGGCGGATGCGCCGTTGACGGATATCACAACGCCGGCGACATACAGCGCCATTGCCGGCAAGAAAACAAGTAGCTTCCTATTGGCAACCTTTGTCGATGCCGATCCATTTGCTCCATCGAGCGATTACAAAGCCACGGTGCAATGGGGCGGAACTGTCATCGGTACGCCCAGCATCTCAGTACAGTTGGTGTCGCGCACCGCGACGACTTCCACATGGAATGTGGTGGGTAGCGTCAAATATGCGAACGCGGGAGCTTATACGGTTCAAGTCCATATTGCCGACGTGCATGGCAGCAGCGTATCGACTAATAAGACCCACGTTCAAGTCGCGGCAGCATTGACGACAGGAAACTCGCCCTATGCGTCGGCAGTTTCCTCAATGGCTCTGCCGTCGATTGTCGACGAGTCTCACGCATCTCGGGCGAACCTCGGCTTGGCGTCTTCCATCGTGGATCAGGTAGATCTGATGAGCATCGTGGAACTCGAACTGGGTTATTGCCGGGCATAGCGATTGCGATACTCTCAAGAGTAACTGTGGTCGGTCTATCGAGTTCTCCCTCTTCCGATTGGCCCTATTCGCTTTACGATGTCCCAATTTCCTCAAAACGGACTCGATAGCAGTCGCCGGCAGACTGCCCGTTTTGGAGGATGGAGGTGCAACGGGAGAAGGGTAGGAACGTCTGCCCGTTGCTGGTAAAATCATGTTGGGACGGCCTCAACATCGCCGGGTGTCGAAATCACCGCCGGACACGCTGCCTTAGACCCCTCGGAAGACAGAAATGGGCCCGACTGTGGGTTGCCGCAATGACCTTTCGGGCGTTGCGACACCAAATCGACGTTGGCCGCCATAATCAAGCCTTGCTATACCTTCCACTACGAACACACCTTGGATTGACGCAATTTTCGGCGACGCGCGAAGCAGCGTTCGCAAGAATATTCAAAGCAAACAACATATTCCGATCAACGACGCTAGCTAATCTCGCGACCTTGTGCGGATGGCAGTGACTGCAAGGGACGAGAAAGCTGAAGAGGAATTTACGATGGGTAAAACGGGGATAACACGGAGAAACGCGCTCGCATTGCTTACGGCCGGGGCTGCGGGATTCGGCGGCGGCCTTTATGGGTTATCGCGCGCGGGCATCATCGAGTTTCTGGATAACGATGCGAAGGCCGACGACCCCGTTCAAGTGCAGCGCAAACCCTATCCGCCAGAGCCGGGACGGGAAATTTCGCGGTTCGGATTCGGCGGCACCCGCCTGCCGATTCTGGATCGGCAAACCACGAAAATCGATTATGAAATGGGCCAGAAACTCGTCGACTTTGGCTTTCGACACGGCATCAACTATTTTGACACCGGCTGGATGTACCACGAGGGGGCCAGCGAGGTATTTTATGGGCACGCACTGAAAAAGTATCCTCGCGACAGCTTTATGATTTCGGACAAAATGCCCAGTTGGTTGGTGCATAGTCTGGACATGGCAAAGGACATGTTCGAAGAGCAACTAAGACGTTGCCAAGTTAGCTATTTTGACAACTACATGGTGCATTCGATAACGAGCGTCAACGAGTTCAACCGAGTCTTCGAGACGATGGGGGTGCTTGACTACCTGAAGAAGCAGCAAAAGAAGGGACGAATCAAGCATCTCGGCTTCTCGTTCCACGGAAATGTTTCCGTCATGCAGCATATGCTCGACAAGTACGAATGGGCCTTCGCCCTGATCGTGCTCAACCGCCTCGATTGGGACGAGGAGAATGCAAAAAACCCCCAAGGCGCTGTCGCGGGAACGCTTTATCGGATGCTGACCGCGAAAAAAATGCCGGTGTTCGTCATGGAACCTCTGCGCGGGGGCGCCATTGCGCAGTTGAACAGCAAAGGGTCCGCCATTTTGAAAGCGGCGGCGCCGCAAAAGACCCTCGCATCATGGGGAATGCGTTTTGTCGCCTCCCTGCCAAACGTGCAGACCGTTCTCAGCGGCATGAATCAACTGGATCACCTCGTTGATAACGTGCACTCGTTCGCGACCGACTCCGAACCGTTGAGTAAGCAAGAACTCGCGACGTTTGATCGGGCACTCGCCGAATTCCGAAAATATCCGACCATTTGCTGCACGGGCTGCCGCTATTGCATGCCTTGTCCGTACGACGTCCACATTCCGGAAATCTTCGCATGGTACAACTCCTTCGCCGGCGAAGGTCGCCTGCCCGCCGATTCCGGGCCAAACGATTCTCAATCGTTGCGGCGGGAATTTCTGGTCACCTACAACAACACGATACCGCCGAAGGCGAGGGCGAACCATTGCATCGGTTGCGCCAAATGCAAAGTCGGTTGCCCGCAATTGCAATTGCAAATTCCAAGCGAGCTAGACAAGATCGAAAAGTTCGTGGCACACGTTCAATCGCAGTATGACGCCAAATAATCGAGATTGATTTCATGTTGAGAAGAATCAGAATAGGTGTTGCAGCGCTGTTGTTCCTTTGCGAGAATCTTTTCTTCATTGGAGTTGGCGGCGGATTGGGCGTCTTCGAGCGTTTTCAGTTCGTGCCCGCGCTGCTTGCAATGAATCTCGCGGCAATCACCTTCATCGTGGCGTTGACGCTGTTGTTTGGCCGCGTCTACTGTTCCACACTCTGCCCGTTGGGCGTATTTCAAGATATCGTGATCGGCGCGGCCCGCATTTTCACAAAAAAACGCTTCGCTTATGCTCCGGCTCATACGCTGTTTCGTTATGTCGCGTTGTCGATTGTGGCCATTGCGTTCGCCGCCGGCATTGCTTCCGTGCCGGCGTTGATCGATCCCTATAGCCTTTACGGCCGCATGGCGACCCATTTGCTGCAACCGGTGGCGTATGCCGTAAACAATGCCGTCGCATGGATCGCGGACAGTCTGGGGCATCCATTGATCTTCAAGGAAGAGATTTTCGTGCGCGGCACGTTGGCAATTTCCGTCGCCATTGCTTCTTTGCTCGCAATCGTCGTCGTGGCGGCAAAATGGGGACGCCTTTATTGCAACACGCTTTGTCCCGTCGGAAGCCTATTGGCGGTCATAAGTCGTCGGCCGCTCTTTGTGATTGCGATTGATGGAAACTCGTGCGTAGAATGCGGACTTTGTGCAAAAGCTTGCAAGTCCGGCTGCATTGACGCAAAGTCGCGCACGGTCGATTACAGCCGATGCGTCTGTTGTTTCGACTGCATCACGTCCTGCCGTAAAAACGCGATTCGCTATGCAATGGTTGCAACGAAAACGGCGGACGTTTCCGTGCCCAACGTTGTCTTGAATCCCGTGAAAAAACATAAGTGGGTTGGCCGACGCGAATTCGTGACGACCACCGCGGTTTCGGTCGCCACGGTTGTGGCGGCGATGGTGCGCAAGGACGGCTTGCTCGTTGCGGCCGAACCTCTGCCCGTTTCGCCGCCGGGATCCGGGGGGCAATCGCGTTTGTTATCGCAATGCACGTCCTGCAATTTGTGCGTTGCGAAATGCAAGGGAAACGTCATTAAACCGTCGCTGTTGGAATACGGGCTAGGCGGAATCATGGTGCCGAAACTCGATTTCACACATGGCTTTTGCGACTGGGACTGCAACGAGTGCGGCAAAGTATGTCCCAACGGAGCAATCGCGCCGCTTTCAATCGACGATAAACGCAAAACCAAAATCGGCCAGGCCATCTATGTCCGTGAACGATGCGTGCTGGTCACCGACAAAGTGGATTCATGCGGCAACTGCGCCGAACATTGCCCAACGAAGGCGATTACCCTAGTGGAGGAAAAAGACAAGAAGAAATATCCCTCCATCGACGAAGACAAGTGCATCGGTTGCGGCGCATGCGAATATCACTGTCCGTCGAAACCGCTGGCCATCCACGTTATCGGCCAAAAATAGCGCTATCCCCGACGCGATTCTCGATCACAGCGAGGTAACCATCTCCCCCGGCGTGTTGAAGATGACATGCCGAATGAAGGCAAAGCGTGGACGGATAACCTGACGCACATCTTCAAACATAAAGGCTAGGCGACAGCCTGGGAAAAGATCATCCAGTGGCGAGCCGCGATGCGAGTGAACAGGAAACGTGAAGCCGCCGACCGGTTGTTATAGTTCGTTTCGATTCGCAAAGAGATGATTTGCTACACGGAGTATTGCGGGCAAGGCGGGCAGATCGGCAGCGGTCCAACCGAATCGCAATGCAAATGATGCACGAAATGGCTGAAAGGCACGGCTGCCGATGGGACCGGCCCAACGCCACGGTCGTGGCGGCTCTCGATTCGCTGGACCGTAACGGCCAATGGCGTCAAATTTGGCCAAACGTCTGCTACGCCACGACTTAACGCCGCCCAGAAATCTTGTTGCACTCCCTTCTTGCATACTTCTTGACGACAAATATGTTGCCATGAGACAATAATAGTCTAGATCGTTTATCGCAAGCCGGAAGCCGCTGCCTGTGATTTTGGGAGAATGCTTCATGTCTGAAACGCCACGAGTCGTTTTGCTGCTATCTCACCATGCAGGGTATGACCGTGGGATTCTTCAGGGAATCGTGCGGTATTCTCGTATCCACGGTCCTTGGAACTTATATCTGGCGGGGGTTGAGCCGGGGCTTCCGTTGCCCGAGATGGAAACCTTCAGCAGTGGTTCGATCCAAACAGTTGACGCGCGGAAATCGCATATGTCATCTCGTCTGCCTGATCTGCGACGATGGGGGACCAATGGTATCATCGGCCGACTCCAAAATCGACGAATTGCTAAATGGGCATTGACGGCTGGAGTTCCGGTTATTGCAATGGATCTCTCCGAAAAACAGCTTGCCGGGGAGTTGCCGTTGAAGCAAGTTTCGGAAATCCGTTCTGATTCGCACGAGGCGGGGCGCATGGCTGCCAAACATCTATTAGAGCGAGGTTTCCGAAGGTTTGGTTATTGCGGATACACCGGTCGCACATGGTCTGAACGCTCGCGAGAAGGCTTCTGCAAACAGCTTGAGCAGGCAGGCTTTTCCTGCAATGTCTACGAACCGTCCAATCGCGATCGACCACTGCTCTGGCAGCAGGAACGCTCTCTGGTGGCGAAGTGGCTCCGTGGTCTGTCCAAGCCAGTCGGCATTATGAGTTGCAACGACATCCGCGGCCGTCAAGTGCTTGAGGTCAGCGCAATGGGTGAAATGTCCGTGCCTGACGAGGTAGCGGTGGTCGGTGTCGATGACGATCAACTACTATGTGAGTTATCGAATCCACCGCTTTCGAGCGTCGTGCTGAATACCGAGCAGGGAGGCTTTCAAGCGGCGGAGTTGCTTGATTCGCTGATGTCGCAACAAAAAAAAGGCCCTGAATTGATCAACGTCGAACCGCTTTGGGTTCTCGCCCGCCAATCCACCGATGTGCTGGCCGTGGACGATCCCGAAGTGGCGACCGCCATCCGCTATATCCGTGACCATTTGCAGACTCCGATTGGAGTACAACACGTGGTCGAGCAAGTTACACTTTCACGGCGCGCATTGGAACTCCGCTTTGAGCATGTCTTGGGACGATCGATTCGAGCGGAAATTCAGCGGGCAAGGCTGACTTGGGCCAAGCAACTATTGCTCGAAACCAATCTGCCGGTTGCCAAAATCGCTGATTTAGCCGGTTTTAATGGGCACAGCTACCTATCTGAAGTGTTTCGCCGCGACATCGGCGAAACGCCCGCCCAATACCGCGAGCGTCATCGCTCCGTGTAACATAATTGCGCATATGTTATAATCTTTTGCGCAAACTCAACTATCCAGGGAACCCATCCCGTCGATAAAAAGGAGGTGTGCTAGGCAGACGCACACAAGACGACGCATAAACTCCAAACATGAGGAGACAACAATGCCTATTCCACTGAATCGACGTGAAATGTTGCGTCTAAGCGCCGCGGCCGGGTTGGCTGCCGGTTTTTCTTCGGTCGCCGTGTCGCAAAATTCTCCCAAACCGATTCGCCTGGGCGTGATTGGCGTCGGATCGCGAGGAACAGGCTTGCTGACACTCGCGCTGGCCACGGATGTTGAAGTCGTCGCCCTATGCGATATCGATCCGGCCGCTCTTAATAATGCCACTGAACTCGTCGTGAAAGCTCGCAATGGCCGCAAGCCGGTCGGCTACTCGAACGGTCCCAAAGACTATCAGCGAATGTTGCAACGCGACGATCTCGACGCGGTGATTGTCGCCGCGCCCATGCAATTGCATACAATCATGTCGGTCGAGGCGATGCGAGCTGGCAAACATGTGCTGTCCGAAGTTTCGGGAGCCATGACTGTCGAGGAATGTTGGAACATTGTTCGTGCAACGGAAGAGACCGGTAAGCTCTACATGTTGGCCGAAAACTGCTGCTACTACGATTATGTGATGATGATTCGGAACATGGTCAAACAGGGGCTTTTCGGTGATTTGACCTATGCGGAATGCGGTTACGTGCACGATTGCCGCTTCTTGTTATTCAAGCCCGATGGCACACTGACATGGCGAGGCGAGTTGGCCCGCGATTACGCCGGCAATTTGTATCCAACGCATTCGTTGGGGCCTGTGGCGCAATGGATGGGAATCAATCGCGGCGATCGCATGGTATCGCTCGTAGCCGGCTGCACAGGTCAGAAGTCGTTGCTTGACTATGTAGCGAGACAATTTCCCGCCGGACACCCCGCACGTCAAATACGCTTCAAAGTTGCTGACTCAACCACAGTGCTGATCCGCACAGCCAAGGGGGCGATGATCGACTTACGCTATGATGTTTATTCGCCTCGTCCGGTGGTCAGTACCACTTATTTCAGCCTTCAAGGCACAAAGGGAAGCTACGAATCGCGGACGAACAACATCTATATCGAGGGCCGCTCGAAGGATCATACCTGGGATCCCGTGGATAAATATGCTAAAGAGTTCGAAGATCCATTGTGGACTAGTTCCAGGAAAGACGCAGCCGGTGCGGGACATGGCGGCATCGACTACTTCGCCGTATCTGAATTCGTCAACATGTTGCGGCGCGGAGGTTCTTCGCCAATTGATTGCTATGATGCCGCCGCATGGAGCGTGATACTTCCACTGTCGGCCAAATCGTTGGCCGAAGGCGGCGCACCGCAAGAAATCCCCGATTTTACGCGGGGAAAATGGGAATTACGAAAGAGCTAGCCTCTGATTGGCCGGCCGACCAGTCACGTCACGGAACTATTTGTCCGGAGTCTACCGCTCCCGGAGTGCGCGGAAACAGGAATGAGGACATCTTTCATGCGTAATAATTCTTCTCCTGACAAACACCACGAAAGTCATTGCTCACGTCGCCGCTTCCTCGGCTATGCAGGCGGCGCCTTGGCGGCTGGTTCCGTGGGCTCGTTATTGGCCGAAGACGCGCCGTCGGCCAAGCCAACAACAGCCCAACAATCGCCATTGATTTGGGGCAATCTGCTTCATCTGAGTTTCAATATGTGGTCAGACCGCGAATTCGATTGGGGGCCTGGCGTACCAACTACCAAACATTTGTGCTGCCGAAATTATCTCCGTTGCGACGATAAGCTTTGGGCGGAATTGACCCAACGCATGGCCGATGCCAAGATGAATATGGTTGTCATCGATCTCGGCGACGCCATCCAGTACCAAAGCCATCCCGAAATTGCGGTGAAAAATGCCTGGTCACTAGAGCGTCTGCGAAACGAGCTTACCCGGCTGCGTAAGATGGGGTTGGAGCCGATCCCAAAACTTAACTTCTCCACAGCCCATGACGTCTGGCTTGGCCCTTACGCCCGGCAAATCTCAACACCAACTTACTACAAGGTGTGTGAAGATTTGATCGACGAAGTGATTCGCCTGTTCGACAAGCCGCGGCTGTTTCATTTGGGCTACGACGAGGAAACGGCGGAATGCCAGAGCGGATATGCCTACTCAATCGTTCGGCAACATGAACTCTGGTGGCATGATTTTGAGTTTTTCACAAAGCAAGTTGAGCATCGCGGCGTTCGGCCCTGGATTTGGTCCGACTTTGCCTGGAAGCACGGCGATGAGTTTCTCAAACGGATGCCCAAAAGCGTCATGCAAAGCAACTGGTGTTACGAACTCGACTTTAAGGACGACGGCGCCATTGTGCGGTGGTACGGTGAATTGGACCGTCATGGATACGATCAGATTCCAACGGGATCGAATTGGTCGGGGCCTCAAAGCTTCGGCCTGATGGTTGATTACTGCAAAAAGAAAATCGTCTCCGGCAGGATGAAGGGATTTCTGCAGACCACTTGGATGCCGACCCTCGATGAGTTCCGCCAACGCCACATCGAGGCCATCGATCAAGTGGCGAAAGCAATGGGATAAGAGCGGGAACAAACAACAGGAGGCCCCCCAGATGCAACAGAATCAACGGACATTTTGCAGGGTTGTTTTTTTCGGATTTTGGACAATTTGCAGCCTGGTGCTAATGCTGTCCCCAAGCATTTCCGTAGCTGTTACGTTTTCCATGCCTATCGATGTTCCTCACGGCCCCGACGGCGTTGTTGGCCCTGGAGGTGCGGCTTTGCCAACGCTCAGCGTCAATACCTCGGCCGATGCACCGACCATTTCCGCCGTCAACGAGGTCTGTTTTCCCGACGAAACCTTGGTCATCACGGGCGACAAGCTGAAAGAGGCGAGCCTCCGCGTTTGGCTGGAAGGCTGTGTGGAAGAACTGACGCCCATTCGCACAGCCGACAACCGGATGCAAGCCCTGTTGCCCAAAACTTGGCCGCTCTCAACAATGCTCGTTTGGCCAACACGCGGCGAGCAAACGGGATCGCCCATCCGCGTCAATGGTGCGACGGTCTGGTGGGCTTGGCCCACAAGGCTTTCTTTGCAGGAGGCCGCCAAGCCAAGTGATGTTCTGTTGATGGGTAAAAATCTCAAGCTCGGGTCGGCTGAACCTTGCGTGTACTTAAAGGGGGCAGGTATCGGGCAGTGGCTTACGACACTTGCAAGTCAGCCGTATCAACTCAAAGTCCAATTGCCAGGCGGTCTTCAGCCGGGAAAGTATCAGCTTTTTGCCCACAATGGCACGGGAGGAGCGTACGGTTGGAGCGAGCCGGCGCAACTAGAAATCATTCAAGCTCCTTCGCAAGACAAACCGGCGGTGTTTGAAGTAGATCAGTTTGGCGCAAAACCGAACGACGGACTCGACGACGCGCCGGCCATCCAGAAAGCGGTAGATGCGGCCGTTAAAAGCGGCGGCACAGTGCGTTTTGCCGCAGGCCTTTATCACTTAGGCCACACGATCAGTCTGCCCAATGTTCCCGGCATCGATATCCACTTGGTTGGTGCCGGTATGGGCGATTATGACGGAAAAACACAGACGACAACCGGCCACGGCACCGTTCTGCGGTTCCTTGCCGGCAGCCCCGCGCCGAAATGCCTGCTGCAAATCGGTTGCCGATTCAGTTCAGTTCGCGATCTTATGTTGGTCGGCGGGCACGACGGAATTGTACGAGGGATTCACGACCGCAACGGTCCGACGCAGGTGGTGGCGCGCGTAACCCAGCATGACGTGACATTCGATCGGGTGCGGCTGGCATTGCTCGATCTTCGGCCAAACGTGTCCCAGGATAAGCGGCAAGATCTTCAAATCTATGATCCCGCGCTGCATCTGATCGCGCCGGGCAAAGCTAATCTGGTGGTCCGCAATTGCGAGTTCCACTCGGCGGGTACGGGAATCGATATCGGTTCTTTGCAGCGAGACCACATGGAAGACAGTTCGCCCGACCCGAGCACTGATTACGTGCATATTGCTCACTGCATCTTTCGCGGTTACTCGCCTGGATTCTACAAAGAACCGTCGGACGAGGGCTCCTATGGGTGCATGGGATGTCTCAACCAGGGCGTCAACCTTTTCAATGGGAAGTATGTAGTCGTTCAGTGTTGTGATTTCGCCGGGGCTGATCGGCGCGGTGGCAAGATGATGAACCGCTCGTTCCTCGCCTACAACAGTTCTGTCAGGGACGTCTACGTCGCCGATAACCTCAGCCGAGACGTGGGCATGGTGTGTCCCCACACCGACCGTTATGTCAACCAGGGCGAACAGATTCTCTTCCACTTCCGCTATCCGCACGGCGGCTATTTCGACGTATTGGAGGCCGGACCGGATCATGTGACGGTGAACCCGGCCGATCCCCGCAACAATGCCGTGTTGACAGCTCCCCATGCAACGTCGGATCGCGCAAAAAGCCGTGTTTTGTCAGAAGTAGGCACCAACGATCACTGGGTGTTGTTCATCTCGGCCGGCAAAGGTGCTGGACAATATCGCGTTGTGGTTGGGGCAGACCGAAAACCGGATCGAACGATATTCACACTCGATCGTTCTTGGCGCGTCGTGCCCGATCGGTCCAGCCGCGTTACTCTAACCGCGGCCTATCGCCAGAATATCATTTTCCATAACTCAATTGATGCAGGATTCATCGATCCGCGATCCAAAGTCGCAGGAATTCTCTTCTGGTTCAACGCTTTCGACAACGTCGTTGCCGGAAATACGCTGAAGAACGTCGGCTATGGGGTCGGCTTCAACTCCAGCTTCCGTAATCCCTGTTGTTGGAACCTGACACGAGACAACACCATGGAGCAGTTGGGCGGGATGTCCGTTGAATGCGCAGCGCCGGCGTTTTATTTCGACTCTTGTGGCGCCGCGGGCGGCCCCAAGGGGCCGCTTTTCCGTACCGATTCGGACGTGGCCGGCTGGTATGCCGTGGGCAACGTCGCCCGGTCGAACACCGGCAACGGTAGCACGACGGCAATGTATGTCTACGCCGAGATGGACGTCGCGGCCGCGCAGCAATTATCCGAACAGAATGAGGCCGGCGTGGCGATGCCCGTGATCGAAAACAATCGTATGACCAGCGTCAAGCAAGGAATTATCACCAATCGCGGCGCCGTCTGGCCCGTTATTCGCAGCAACAGCGTGAAAACCGACGTTTCCGCAAAAAAATAACCCAGTCTTTTCAACTATGTATCACAGGAACCCATGATGTCTCAAGAGTTTTCTTACGAAATGGCCCAATTTCTCGAGTTCCGCGACATGGCCGAGTGCCGGCGTGTTCGGGCGATCAAACGGGCCGATGTTACAAATCACCCGAATAAGAACTTCAATATCCGCGTGATCGAAAACGACACCGCTTTCAGTTTCAGCTACGTAATGCACATCGTCGCCGGAATCAAGCAAGCGTTGGACGAAGGACGCAAAAAATACGTCTTGATCCTGCCTGCGCCGAATCCGAACTACGCTTTAGTGGCCAAAATGATCAACGACTTGAACATTCCTTGCCATCACGTGCATACGTTCAACATGGATGAATATGCCGACCAGGATGGCAACACCGCTCCGCGTTCGTGGCGAGGCGGCTTCCAGTATTGGATGTGGCACGACCTGTTCAGCCGGATCAAGCCCGAACTACGCATGCCCGAGAGCCAGATCCATTTTCCAAACACGCAAAACGTGGGCGACTACACGAAAATGATTCAGGATCAGGGCGGGGCCGACGTCTGCTACGGCGGAATCGGCTGGTCGGGCCATATTGCCTTTTTCGAGCCACATCTGGGCCGCGAGTTTGTCGGCGATATCAACGGCTATCTTCAACAAGGCGCGCGAATAGTCGATCTGCACCCGATCACAATTATGCAAAATTGCCTCTATGCCGACGCCGGCAGTGCGGGCGATTGGTCCTGGGTGCCGCCAAAAGCTGCTACAATCGGTCCTAAGGATCTGGTAAATTCAAAATTAGTCAGCTTCTGGGATAGCTTAGGATGCGGTGAAGGCATGTGGCAACGGTTCATCACGCGTCTAGCAGCACACGGCCCCGTAACGCCGCTGGTTCCGGCAAGCATCCTGCAAATCATCAACAGCGAATTGATCCTCTCCGGAGCAATCGCCGACGATTGCAGTTTAAATACGTATGAGCGCCGTGTCGAAATTCAGATTTAGCAGTTTACAAGAATAACTTTGGAGTTTTGTGGTGCGGCCGTCCCGGCTGCACTGTACAGGCGAGACGCCTGCACCACAACTAGTCCTTGGCCCCCGCTTAGCGAGGAAACCTATCATGGCGATTCGCCGCATGGCACCGAGTGATCTTGAGGGCAAAACGATCGATGTGCATTCGCACGTGGGCGTAAGCCTCAAGTCGTACGCGTGCCTCGAGTATCCCTACGCCCAGACCATCGAGGGCCTGTATTATCGCCAGTTGGCTTGCCATGTGGACGTCAACGTGGTCTTTCCCTTCTCGCCCGACCTGCATTTCGATTTGCATCGGCTCACGGAAGGGACGGCCACACCCGACGCTCATCCGCTTTCACCGGCACCGTACGTCAAGGAAAACCGCTTGCTCATGCAAGAGGTGTTCCATTGGTGTCCGGAATTGCAGCATCGGTTTCTGCCGTTCGTTTCCGTTGACCCCGGGCGTAATGTGGCCGCGCAGGTTGCGGAATTGGAGCGTTTGGAACGCGAGTTTCCAATCTACGGCATCAAAATTCTGCCGGTTTTTTGCCAAACGCCCGTCACGAAGCTGCTCGACGAAGGGCAGCCGATCCTGGAATTCGCCCGGAAGCGAAACCTTCCGTTTCTGCTTCACACAACTTGCGACCTTCGCGAGGAATACTCGAACGCCAAGTTGGCCTTCGAGGTGATCGAGCAAAACCGCGATCTTCGGTTTTGCCTGGCGCATTGCATTGGATTTGACCGCGACTTTTTGGATCGTGCGGCATCCTTAGGAAATGTCTGGGTCGATACGTCGGCGATGAAAATTCAGGTAGACCTCGTGTTGCAAGGCATTCTCGATTTTCTCGGCGAAAAACTTTTTGAGGCCGACTATTCCGATTACCGCAGCGTAATGCTGAAACTGGCGGGGGCCTATCCGCAGATGATGCTCTGGGGCACCGACTCGCCAGCGTACAGCTACATCGTTCGCCGCAGGCAAGGGCAGGGCGAAAAGGACTTTTTGGATTTCCGTTTGAAGGGCACCTACGAGCAGGAAGTAGCGGCACTAGATTTTCTGCCGCCCTCGCTTCGACAGGCCGCATGTAATGGCAACACGCTCCGGTTCCTTTTCGGAAGCTGAGCAATAAATACAACCAACGATTATTTCCAACATTATTTGAGGAGTCTTACGTGATTCGTGACGGACGTGATATTCGATTACAACGGTTGATGGGCGACGGTCGCGCGGTGATTGTGGCAATCGACCACGGTTTGTTTGATGGACCAATTCCTGGTATGGAAAATCTGCCGGCTACGGCGGCCAAAATCAACCCAACGGTTGATGCAGTTTTGCTTGCTCCGGGCATGATCCGACATTGCGGCGACGTGTTCGCCGGCGTCAAACGCCCACTGGCCGTCGTGCGGCTCAATTGGAATACGGTCTATTGCTTCCATTTCGCGTATACCGGCGCGAAGAGCGTCTATTCATTCGATCCATTGGATGCCCTACGCGAGGGCATGGACATTGGATTGGTCTCCTTGACGCTGCAAACTGGCGATGAATTGCGCGATGCAGCTAACGTGGAAGTGTTCTCGAAACTCACGAATGCCTGCCACGCCTTGGGCATTCCTGTGATCGGCGAGTATTTTCCGACCGGCCACGCCGCGATGACGCCCCAGGAGCTCCACAACGACGTGCTGCTCGGCAGCCGCGTGGTTGCCGAGCTTGGGGCCGACGCCATCAAGACGTTTTACACGCACGACTTCAAGGCAGTCACTGGTTCCTGCCCGGTTCCCGTGTTTGGCTTGGGAGCGGAGAAGTTGCCGACGCAGCTCGACGCCTTGACATTGGCGCAGCGCGAGGTCAAGGACGGCGCCGGCGGCGTAGTTTTCGGACGCAACGCGATTCAAGTGGCCAACCCGTTCGCGTTTCAAGCAGCGTTGTGCGATGTGGTGAAGTTCGGCAAAAGTGCGGCGGAGGCCTGCCGTGAACACCAACTTGGAAGCTGATTCATGTACCTAGGGTTTGATCTCGGTACGACCAACGTCAAGGCTGTCGTCGTGGACGACGATCGGACAATCGTCGGCAAAGGCTCCGCGCCCGTCGTCAGATTCACCACGCTTGATGGCGGCGTTGAGCAGGATATTGAGCAGATTTGGACCGCAACATGCACGGCAATCCGTCAGGCCGTCAACGGACTTGACTCAACTGCAATCCGTGCGGTGGGCGTTTCCAGCCAGGGCGGTGCCATGCAATTGCTCGACCGCGACGAGCAGCCGGTAGGACGGGTCATCAGTTGGTTGGATAGCCGCGGTCAGCCGTTCGATCAGAAACTTACTCGCGATTTGGGCGAGCGATTTTGGAACGAGCACGTCGGCCACGGCTTTAGCATACTGACCCCAGGGCAAATTCTGCGGCTCCGAGAACAATCGCCCGAACAATGGCGAAAAGCCCGCTTTATTGCGTTTGTCGGCGACGTGATTGTCGGGCGGTTGTGCGGCCATCGGGCTCACGACCCAACCTCGCTCGCCATTGCCATGCTCTACAATCCTTGGCAACGCCGCGCCGATCCCGATCTCTTAGCTCATCTGGGCATTGACGAGGATCAACTGCCTGATTTGCTGCCGGCAACGACGCCGGCGGGAACGATTCATGCCGAAGCCAGTCGAGCAACAGGCCTGCCTACGGGCATCCCCGTTTCGCCGGCCATCCATGATCAGTATGCGGTTTCGCTCGGCTCCGGTTCCGTGCATGAGGGCGATGTAACCTTTGGCGCCGGCACGGCCTGGGTACTCTTGGCGCACGCCTCGCAACTTACGCATCCCGTTGTGCCAGATGCCTTCGTCTGTGCCCATCCTGTGCCGGGACTCTACGGCCAAATGCTATCGATGCGAAACGGCGGCTCGGCAATCGACTGGGTTTTGAAACTGACTGACCATGACAAGGAGTCGCCGGACATCGTTGATCGGCACGTTGAAAAAGTATCGCCCGGTAGCGAAGGATTACGGTTCTGGCCTTTGCTTACGCCAACAGGCAACGGTGGCTCATTCCCGTCAGGCGGCCAGATAACCGGCATCACATTGTCGCACCAGCCCCATCATTTGCTTCGAGCCGTGATCGAGGGGCTTGCCTGTGAATTGGCCCGACATCTTCGGTTATTGACCGATGCCGGCCTTTCCGCTACTCAATTGATGATGTGCGGCAGCGCGGCTTCGAGCCGTGTGACGCCACAAATAATTGCCGATGTAACCCAACGGCCTGTAACATGCGTCCATGCCTTTGATGTGAGCGCTCTCGGGGCCGCCGCCGTGGCTAAGGCGTTGGCCGAGAATGACGCCGAATTCGCCCGGCTGATCGCCGCGCCGGCGTCCGCAGCACAAACGACGATGCCCGGCCAAGACTCGGCCATTTATGGCACGCTGCTGGAGCAGTATTTACAGCACTTTAACGCCGATTAACGATTGTAATTCTATGAGACCCGTTCCCTTGCACCACGTGTGGCAGTATACCGACGTTGATCGGGCGTTCTGGCAAGAGCATCTCGAAAACTGGATGCCGCGAAAAGTTTTCGACGCGCACACCCACGTGAACGAGCCGCGTTTCTGCATCGAAACGATGACGGACGAAAAGCGGCAGCAATACTGGGTCAACGAAGTGCTGGAACCGATCGGCGCCGCAGATGCTCAGCGTTGCCACGAAATGGTGTTTCCCGGTCGCCAGGTTTCGTGCCTCGTTTTTGGAATGCCCACGCTTGAATATGATATTGAAGCCAGCAACGCCGCCCTGCAAGAAGAATGCGTTCGACGCGGTTGGTATCGTTTGGCGGTTGTCCGGCCGCAATGGTCGGCCGAGCAAGTCGCCAAGGAGTTGGACAAGCCGAACACACTGGGCGTGAAAGTCTATTATGCCTTGATCGAAAACGATCCGACGACGCGCGACAAATATCTCGAGGCAAGCATTTTCGACTTTCTCCCGCACCATCAGCTTGAACTACTCGATGAACGCCGTGCGTGGGTGACATTGCATGTTCCAAAGGCCGCGCGCTTGGGCCATCCCGACAACATCGCCGAAATCCGTCGGATTCGCCGACAATATCCGAACATCATTTTGGTAATCGCCCATCTGGGCCGCAACTACACGATGCCCCATGCCGAGCAATCGTTGCCGCAACTGGCCGACGATAAAGGTCTGTTCTTCGACATATCGGCGGTCCTCAATCCCGACGTGTTGCGTTACGCGATCAAGACGCTGGGCTCCGCAAGGTTGTTATACGGAACCGACAATCCCGTTTTTTACATGCGGGGCCGCCGGCAACATCACGACACCACCTACGTCAACCGCACGAATTACCCGTTCTATTTCAACCGCGACCGCGAATCGCCGGAAATCGAGGCCACGTACACGCTTTACATCTACGAGGCGTTGCATGCCCTGCGTTGGGCCTGTATAGCGGAAGGACTCGCCCGCAGCGAAGTTGAAAGCATCCTGCACGACAATGCGGTGCGTCTGATTGCAGCCATTCCGGCACATGCAGAAAAGAAAACACTATGAACTCAAAACTGCCTCGTTTGGCCGCCAATGTCGGCCTTCTGCTGATTGTCAATATCCTTTGGGGATCGCAGAGCACCGCCTACAAACTCGTCGGGGGTAACATAAGCCCAATCGCAACGAGTTTTTTGATCTTTATGATTGCCGTACCGTCGATTGTTCCGCTCTATCTTTGGCAGCGAAGGACGGGACAAATGCCGACCATTCCGCCCGAGCAGCGGTCCTTGTTTCGCTGGGAGAACATGGTCCGTTTTCTCATCCTCGGCATTGTGGCATCGTGTACGATGATTTTCATGGCAAGTGGAATGACAAGAACAACGGCCGCCAACGGCGCGCTATTGTCGCTGACGATTCCCATTCTTACGGCAGTTTTGGCTGCGTTGTTCCTTCACGAACACATGACCCTGGCACGCTGGGCTAGCCTTTTTGTCGCCATGCTGGGCGTGCTGATGCTCTCCATTCAAGCTCCCGAGTCGGCCGCTCAAAAGGGAGTAACCATCGACTGGCACAATCTGAACCTCGTGAACAAAGACCTTATGCTCGGCAATCTACTGGTCATGCTAGGTTGTCTGGGCAGTTGCCTTTTCAACATTTTTTCCAAAAGTCTATTAAGCCGTTTCTCGTTGGTCGAAATTCTGATCTTCGGCTACTCGCTGGCGCTGGTCTACGATGCGGCGATGCTTGCCGTCTACGATCCATCGTCGCTCGCTACCTTGTTCAATCACTCGCTCCGCACATGGATGGGCCTGTTGATCATCGGCGCGGTGGCCAATGGTTTGGCCATGGCTTTGTGGTTGTTTCTACTGACCCGGATGGACGTCAGCCAAGCATCCGTTTCCATCTACCTACTCCCATTCTTCGGTGTTGCACAGGCCACAATTTTTCTCCACGAACAGATTACGCTCCCCATGATCATTGGCGGTGTAATTACCTTGGGCGCAACCATTCTCACCGTCTCTCTGGACAATATGAATCAGAAACGTCTTTCTACAACCGTTACGGAACCATGAGGCATCGTTGGACGTAGTAAAACCCTATGTCGCGATTTGGAAAGATAGGACAGGCAGGCAGTTCCTTGATTGAAACACTTGAACAGGAGATTGCCATGTATCGTTGCGACATTCGTGTGAACAATCCAGTCGAGGCTTTGATTTTTGAGCAAGCGTTGGCAATGTATCGAGAAAGGGGGACTCTTCTGAAAAGCTACAAAGACGGCACTGGCAAAAAGTGCCACCCAACCGGATATCGGCAAAGCGAAGGCCAATAGGCCGTTTGGTGAATGCGATGGTTAGGTTTACTTTTGTCTTTGAGTCGCTTTAGCCAGCAACTCGTGGACTCGTTTGCCTTCAGCTTTGAGACGTTTTCTCGATAGATCAATTGCCGTAATCTGCATCCATCCGGGAATGGTCGGATCTGCGCCCGCATCCGTCAAGATTTTCGCCACCTCATACGAGCAATTTCCGGCCACTTCTCTCAGAGGCGTATTACCGATTCTAGCTTCATCATGAGCATTTACATCCGCGCCGGCCTCAATGAGTACCTTCATGACCTCGACGTGTTCCTGCTCGGCTGCATAGTGCAAAGGAGTTTTTGAGAGGTCGTCAAATACATTGGGGTCATAACCCTCGCTCAGCAATTCCTTGACTTTTTCGGCATCCCCGTCCTGTGCCGCGAAGTGCAGGCTTTCTTTCTCAAGCCATTCATTGTCAGAGATCATTCTTCTCACTCTTGAATGGATCCAATCGCCGAAACGGGGTAAATCTCAATCGGCGGGGCGGCTAGTGACTATATTGCTCATGATACCAAGGGCAGTATCCTTTCATTGTGTGGGCTTTCGATTCGCTATAGTTCGATTTTAGCCCGAACACGATGTAACGTCACGTGGTTGGCCGGACACTGGCGAAGCCAGTGGCACACAGGCGGATGAAGCCAGTGGCACACAGGTAGCCGATTAGGGAGATATGTCGATCTCGATTATCTTACCGTCGTGCTTCTCAATGGCTCCCAATCGGACAAGTATCTTCTCCGTCTCTCGGCGTTTCTTACGCTGTTCCTTTGGAATGTCCGTGCAAAATCGCACATAAAATAACGGTGTGGCCATACTGTCCATCTCATTGACGTCTGCGCCGGCTTTCACGAGCATTTCGATCAACTCGGGACGAAAATGATGTACGGTGGCGTGAATCGTTTCCGAGAGACTGGCGCCGCGTTCGATACACGCCCGGATCATCGGCACATTATTGAACTTGATCGCCGAGCAGATACAAGTGAGGATTTATGTCTGACACATTTTGTTATGGTGAATTAAGCAAAATTTCTATTGGTTCTGTTGTCGCTGGTGTAATTTCGTCAGATTGGTCTGGCTACAAGCGTGACGACGTGCCTTGTCATGTGCTTGGCGACACTATTAAAAAAACACGCCCATCTACTTTGCTGGACTGCGGCGAGTTGACCGTAAATTTACAATATGCTCCTGCCACGCACGCAGCATTGGTTACGCTGGCTGAGACAGCAGCAGATACAACGGCTACTATTGAGTTATTTTCCGATGCGGTAACGGCGTTGGAAAAAAGAACTTGCTCTTCTTGTTATGTTAAATCTGCAACACTGAGCGGTATAAAAGATGACGCACAAGTTGAGTTGGTAGTAGTAATTAAATTAAATGCTCTGTTTAGCGTTGTAACGGGATCATAAGGAGGTAGATGCTCACAGCAGAACAAATTTTAAATCTTAACGATTGCAAATTGCAAGAGGTAGAAATCCCCGAGTGGCAAGGGTCGGTTTTTGTTCGCACGATGGATGGAAAAACTAGGGATTGGTTTGAAGCAGAACTAAGAAAACCTAATCCGCAAAATATCCGTGCGAAAGTTGCCAGTGCAACAATATGTGATTCAGATGGCAAATTATTATTTACTGAATCTCAGATAGACCAACTTGCTAAAAAAAATTATTCCGCACTTGATAGAATTGCAGTTGCTGCTGTGGAGGTAAACGAAATCACGGAAGCGGCGATTGAGAATTTAAAAAAAACTTAGAAACAAATCACTTCCGAAGATTTACCTTTCGCCTCGCCATGTGTCTAGGAATGACGCATGGCGAGTTGCTTTTAAAGATGAACAGCAACGAAATTTCTGAGTGGATGGCGTTTGACCGATTGGAACACATTCCTAATCCGTGGTTGCAGACAGGAATACTTGCCAGAACTATCGCAACTTGTGGCATGGCTAAATTTAAAAAACAACCCACACCAGAAGATTTTATGCCTACCTATAAGACAAAGCAAAATCCTGTTTCTTCTCTTAGGGCAATGTTTTTGGAGATGGATGCAGTGAAACCTAAATAAAATAGCAAAGGGGGACGATTGGCGATCATAGGCGTATTAGATATCTTGCTGAAAGGTGATAGTAGCAACCTTGATAAAGCATTTGACAAATCACGTGGCAAATTAAATAAATTTCAATCAGATACGCAATCAAGTGGGTCTGTGTTCGATTTATTGGCAAGCAAAGGTGGATCGGCACTAACTGGTATCGCTACAAAATTAGGTGCTTCTGTTGTCGGCTTCTTTGCCGTTAAGCACGTGCTTGGTGAGATATCCAGTAAATTTGATGAGATTACAAGCAAACAAAAACTAGGCGATAGACTAGGGTTGGACATAAACCAACTGACTGCCTATCAGATGGCTTTCAATAAAATTGGGATAGGTGCTGAGGCAATAACGCCACTACTAGGCAAGATGAAAATTGCCATTGCTGAGGCGGCTGCGGGTGGCGGCCCTGCCGTAGAGGCTTTCAAAAAATTGGGCTTATCTGCAAGCCAACTAGCAGGCAAATCAACTAACGAGCAATTTCGTGCGATTTTGGATTCAATGGCAAAAATTCAAAATCAAGGCGAAAGGATGGCTGTTGCAAAAAAACTATTTGAAGAGGCGGGAATCGGGATTGCAACAGGTTTCACCAACGGAAGCAAATCACTAGACGAAATGCAAGCCAAGATGCAAAAATTTGGTCTTGGTGTTTCCCCTGTTGATGCTCAAGCAATGCTAGAAAGTAAAAAAGCATTCGGCGAATTATCCCTAGCAATGGATGGTATATGGAATCAAATTACTATCAAATCTCTGCCAGTTATAATAGACCTAGCGGCGGGCTTCCGAGTTGTCGCCGAAGAGATTGCAAATAACAAAGATTTGATCGGGCAATTTGATATTGTTGCAAGCGTCTTGGCAACAACCTTTGAAGTCGGTGCAACGGCAATCGGTGTCTGTGTAGGTGCGTTAGATTATTTACAAGCAGGGACTCTTGGCTCTATTGGTGCAATCGCCAAGTTGATTTCCTACATTCCCGGTCTTGGTGATGCGGCTATTGTAGCCGAGGAAAATACAACAGCAGCACTTAAAAAATTATCATCTGGCACAGAATTGATTTTCGGTCAAGGTGTTATCGGCATGTTGGATAAGCAAAAAAGCAAAATCCAAAGCGCTGCGTCAAAATCTAAACCTATTGGATTACCAGTTGAACCGGTTGAAAAAGAAAATAAAAATAAACCTCTGACTGATTTGGTAAAAAAATTAAAAGAACAAGCCGACACCTACGGCTTAACCTCTCGGGCTTCCGAAATCTACAAGGCAGCGATTGAGGAAAATAATCCATCACTCATTAAGCAAGCCGAAGCACTAGACAAGATTGTAACCGCTCAAGAGGTTCAAAAAGCATACCTTGATTTATCACCGCTCACAAAGGCGGGAGAAGAGGTAGAAAAATATAATATCGCACTGAAACAAGGTGCAATCAACCAAGCCGAGTATAACGACCTTATCCAGAGGCAAGGAGAGAACCTAACGGGGATTACTGACCCACTCACTACGGCACAGAGATACTTAGGCACTATCAATACCGCCCTCAATGGGGGCTATGTTTCTTGGGCTCAATACTCGGCTGGGGTCAAAAAAACCACCGATGACCTGTTGGGCTTTGATTCGTCACCCTTAACTACCTTTGCACAGCGCCAGACCGCCCTAGATTCGCTCCTAGAGGCGGGTTTAATCACCCTTGAAGATTACACCAAAGCCCTTAACGATGCCAAAACGTCGATTCTGGGCGTGTCAGAGACCCCTGCCAGCAAGTTGGGAGATTACACTAGCCAGATTGACCTACTTGGTGAGGCTTGGCGTAAGGGGAAAATCTCTGCTGACGATTACTGGGAATCAGTTGCAAAAAAACAAGCCGATGCCTTTGGGGTTGAAAAGAACCCCGCCGACCAGATAGCCGATGCTTGGGGCAAAATAAATAATTTAAAATCACTTGGCTTAACTGATTGGCAATTTGACAAGGCGAGAAAAAACGCCCTGCCGGATTATATTAAAGGTCTAGTTGATGAGACCGAAACACCTTTGGAAAAATATAAACGCCAATTTGCCGAGTTACAACAATGGAAACAATCCGGTGGAATCTCGGATGAACTATTTCGGCGTAAGGCACTAGGTTTAAAAAGAGATTTGGTCGGTGAAAATAAAATGCCCGATGTTGCTGAATTTGGCTCAGCAAAAGCACTGGAAGATATTTTTAACTTCCGCAATCAACGGCAAAGCGATGACCCAATCGTTAGGGTTGCTGACCTTGAGACCCAAAGTTTAGAAGAACAACGCCGGCAGACAGAAGAGTTAAAAAAATGGAATGCAACTGATTACGTCGTTATGGCAATGTGAGTAATTAGCCCATAAACCCTAAATAGGTGTATGGGCTTATTATCATGCGGTTTACAAGGTCGGGCATCTTCTGAAATCAATCAAAAGGGTGAGAAGACCTTTTCCGAGACGTGGCGGGTGGTCTGCGACACACTAATGACACCTGCCGAGGTTCGGGCCGCCTTTTCAATTTATACAGGCATCGTCCGCCTTGCTATTTACGCAGGCGATTCCAAAGCCGTATGCACCTCAATCAGGGCGGGAACTGATTCAGAAGACGGATACAATCATAGTGTGGAAGTTACCTACGGGCCGAGAGAATCGCAGGAGGATTGCCCGTGGTTGCAGCCTGCAAGTATTAAGTGGTCTTTTGATAAGACGCAAGTTGCCGTTGAAAAAGATATTGATGGTGAAATAATAAAAAATTCTGCCGGTCAGTTCTTTTCCCCACCGCTCACCAGATTGATTGTTATACCACGCTTGTTTGTTCAACAGGCGGAATTATATTTTCTTCCGGCGACCGCATACGCTTACATAAATAAAATAAATTCTAATTATTTTTATGGTTGTGAAGCGGAAACCATGAAGTGCGAAAACATAGGCGGGGATCGTGCTTGGGATCAGGAATGGGGATACTACTGGAATACCTCCTATGAGTTTTCAATTAAATTTACAGAGGAAAAATGGGAATCGTGGTTGATTGATAAAGGCACAATGGAAATCAAAGACGGCAAATTGATTGATATTTTAATTAACGGCGCTAGAACAACAACACCGCAATTACTTGATGGCAGTGGTGCTGTTCCTAGAAAGACCGATGGAAGCATTGATTATGAAGCCGAACCCTATTGGATGAAATTTAAATTGTGCGAGAAATTACCCTTTAATTTTGTGTTTAGATCGTAATGAGTGATAATAGATTTGTGCAAATACCTGTTGATGTAGCCAAGCGGATTGCAAGAGCAACCCGCTACGTGGAAGGTATTGCAGGGGTTGAGGGTGCTGGAGAAATCGCCCCGCAATTTTCAGAGAGTGGTTTCTATGCAAAGATTACTGCGGTAGATACAACCACAAAGCGGTGTAGTTGGAAAAGAATTTATATTAAATCAACTGAGACTAGCGAAGAAATAACCGATGACGATTTAATGAGTGGTGATAAATCTGACACCACTTTGTATGCGGTTGAAATATCCGGTTGCACTCCTCCGATTGGTGCAATAGTTCGCATGATGCCGGGGCTGACAGGTGATTTTTATTTATTTGAATTTCAAGGAAAATGCCATGCCCAATTACAAGCATCACTTGGCTATCAATCGTATTGCAATGCAAAATTATACGATAAGCCAACAACCGAAAACGGGAATGAAACTTTGGGAAGTGAAATAAGAAAAGTATATGCCTCACCACTATGGAATAGTGATAGTTTAGATAACGGCACGGATGTTGAAATTGAGTGGTTCGCCTGTTATGGCAGATGGTGTGTTTCCAATGCAGAATGCGGTGACGCATGAAATTTAGATTTAAGCCTTGTAAAAATTGTTGCGGCGAAGTGGTTTGCCTTTTGAAAGACGGCGGAACAAATTGCATTTCAGACATTGAAGACCAATGGACAATTAGGAGTGGGTCTTTTTCTTTGGTGAATGAGGTCAATTATTGCGGGACGGAAATTTGGCATTATGAAGAAGGTGGTTGGGTTTTATCCGAATCAGATTGCACCGATGGTTGCGTATCGCCGGGGGCTCCCGCAGATCACCTAGAAGGTGAGGCAGGTAGAGAGGTGAATTGCGTTGAAGGAACAAATTCAAATCAAGCACTATACACTTGGTCTGATAGCAATCAGGTATGGACACTGACAACCAATAATTGCATTGCACCATACACAGAAACCCCCGCTTGCACCCCAACAGCGCCAACAGAAAACGGCACATACGACGGCGAAACTCGGTGGGTTAATTGTCCTAGATGGCAAGCGATTAGAGGAAGTGGATTGATTACCACAAGCGGAAAAAAAAGTGGTAATTACATCATACAGGTAGAAGTATTTGCGCCCGAGCCGGGGACGGCAATTAGAATTGTATTCGATTATGACGAATCAAATGGAAAATATAAATATGCTGAATTCACCATAGGTCAAGATTTGGGATGGTATTTTGTTTCACCGGAAGATATCTCCACTAATTATTATTATGGCACAATAGCAATTTTTGATGAAAACGGCACGCAGATTTCTGCAACTTGTAGAACCACTTGGCTAACTAAAAATCATTATCAAAATGATTATTCGTATTTTACCGAGGATATGCACTCATTGGTATTGTGTGCAACGCCTAGTCAAGTTGGCGATGGGCAGTTTCTGGTAACGGCAGGAATAAAAAGGACAAAAGTAAAATATGATAGTGATTGGACTTTGTGGGGCTCATGCTCCACTTACACAGATATTTCAAATCCGATTGTTGGTTTAGAGTGCGCCACTGAATTAACTATGGATTATTTTAACGTCCAGCGCCACCACACCGAAGATAATGGGACGTTAGATAGTTGCCCTGGTTGTGAACCAGAAAACTGGATTGGGTCATGTAACGGCGTTGATGTAACTGCAAGTAGTAGCGGGGACTATACACTATTGTGGAGTAGCGGAGAATACATACCGGGCAACCCTTGGTATCCCGGTTATTTTCAAGAAAACGACCCACTGGTATGGACTTCAACAGGCACATTAGATGAGTGGTTGGAATTTACTTTTCGTGAGCCATATAACCCAACGACAATAGATATTTACGGTAGTTGGACAGGTGCGGAAGCAATAGAAGTAAGAGTTTATAACTACGTTACATCTGCGTGGGAGGTTCCTGCATTTAATGGCAATGGCAACGGACACAAGCAAGATGCCGGTTTATCCACGATTGAACCAAATTGGAGCGATTGGAATTATTTCGGCATTACGAATCAACACGTTGACCCTACAACGGGCAAAGCAAAGATACGATTTCAGGGTGGTGTTGGCGTGCTAACAATTAAAAATGCACAAGCGTCAACAGAGTATGGGGACGACCCTTCGCAAGTCCAAGTTGAAATTACTTGTCCTGCCTATATGGCAGGTGTATGGGTGCTTGATCGGGCTGGGGAGAGTAGATGGGCGACCGCTCCAGATGCCCCGCAAGCATTAGAGTTTATAATTTTTCCTCAGTATGGCGAGGAAGCAAAACCAACTTGGCGGGTGCTACACACCGGCTATCTGTATTGGGAAGCCTATCAAGATAATCACACGTGTTTTCCAATGGATGGTGTTGAGTTGCCAATTATTATTGGTGCTTGCAATAGTCCAGATGATCTTGTAATAGTTACGGGGATCTATGATTAACTGCCAATTTACTACAACTGATAATTTTAATTTTACTTGTTCAAATTGCAATCGAACTATTCACACACGCAATAAGCAATTACCGGAAGATATCCACGCAGTATGCAAATCTGATAAATCAAAAACAGAACCACCCAAAAAAATACTAGGCAAAAAAAAATTACCTGCATTAGAAGAAATTAAAAAAAAGCCGTGCAATTGCGGGAGAAAAGTTAAACCAATTTAAATTAAAACCAAATCACCGCATTGATTTTCGTATTCGGTTAAAAGATAATTTGCGTCTTTGCAATCGGCAACCATGCGAATCTCACAGAGACCACAATTAGTGTTACCACCGCCCCAACGCCCAATATAATTATTGCCTGTTGGTGTTCCAATACTATCAACGGCTTCGCTACCTTGTTCCACGCCGTTTACATATAAAGTTATTGTTGTGCCGTCCCATGTTGCTGCAACATGATACCACGTGTTTCTTTCTAATATATCGTCAGAAAAAATAGTATGCTCAACACCTTCGGCGTCAATTACGATTGCCATCAAGTGGTTGATATAAGAATAGCCAAGTGAAAAAACACCGCCCCGATTGAAGAAACAACGCTGTTGTGCAAAGCCGTCAAATCTTGCGAACATTGAGATTGTGAAGTTGCCTGAGTAATTGTCCAGTGGTAATTTAATATATTGGTTCGCAAAAATCTGTGCGGGAGTGCAACCGAAAGCACCTGCTGTTGGATAGATGCCACCCGTTGAATCTAAATTTTTTGCATGATCTTGATACGGATAACTTGCGTCGTCCAGTGGGTAGCAAAATAAAAAATTATCATAAACGCCCGTACAAGATATCACTACTTCGCCACCGACAAGCACACCGCCACCTATCCCGTCCCAAGTTGGTATCACGGCCTCACCGCCTACTAATACGCCACCTGTTGTTATCTCGGAATAGGTATTACACGGGCAAGTATTTGGGGCGTGATATCGCCAATAGGCAACACCACCGCAGACTACACCGCCAGTAATTTGGTAGTCAGTGTCAAATGCAGATGAAAAAGCGGAAGAAAAAGCACCCACAAATTATTCTCCCTCTAAAATACCTAATGCCGTCCGCACTTCTGCTAATTCGGAAAATACATCAAGCCCCATTTCCTCCTCAGCAAGTAAAGATTTTTCTTTTTTTAATAAAGCAACAACTTGAATTAGACCGCCGATTACACTAGCAACTAATGTGCTTCGCTCTGCTTCCGTCCATATATTTGGGATTTCAAATTCCGTTGATTCACCATCTGCGTAAATTTCTTTTGTCTCAAAATTGTATGGTAAAAATCTTGCTACCGCTTCGGCTTCCATTGTGTTTGGATCGGTAGAGACCCTGAAATTTGTCATGTATAAATCTGGATAGGTCTTTGCTGGAATAATTTTTTCTTCCAGATAGACTGGATTTTCATTTACAATCTGTGCAAAATCTGACATTGTATTCCTTTTAAGTTATATTTATTTTTCCGCTCGTGCCGTTGGTGTGGCAATAGATATAGCCGTCTGTTCCAAGCCAAACGTCTCCGTTCGCCGGTGTATCCGGCACGCCACCACAAATTCTAATACCGCTTCCAATTTTTAAAGAATTGGCAACGGCGTTACTGCCCGATCCAAACATCACTGAACTATCGGCGATTGCCGTAGATGCGCTGCCGAGAGCGAAACAACCGAAATTTCCCAAAGCGGTAGCACCGCTACCCATAGCAAAACAACCGCTAGACCCTCGGGCTTGCGTATTTTGTCCTTGTGCAAAAGAACCAAAAGCCCCGATAGCCGTTACTGATTGTCCTTGTGCAAAACAACCCATTGACCCTCTTGCTTGGGCCAAGTTACCTTGTGCGAATGATCCCGCAGACCCGCCTGCCGTCGCATTAGTGCCTTGTGCAAAAGACCCGTAATTACCTTGTGCCTTTGAGATTGGCCCCTGAGCAAAGCAACCACTAGACCCAATCGCAGAGGTATTAGACCCCTGAGCAAAAGAACCATTAGCCCCCGTCGCAGCGACCGTCCGCCCTTGAGCGAATGAACCATTAGACCCGCTTGCCGTAGCACCAGACCCTTGTGCAAAAGAACCACCGCCACCGCCACCTGAGACCGTAGAATTAGAACCTTGAACAAAAACACCAGTCCCACCGATTGCGGTTGCACCAACACCCTGAGCAAAAGAACCCGTAGACCCGACTGCCGTTGATAGATAGCCCTGAGTAAAACACCCGTTAATACCAGAAGATTTTACATTAGTGCCTTGTGCAAAACATCCGTTAAGCCCGCTTGCGGTTGCGGATACACCTTGAGCAAGCGATCCACCACCGCCTGTACAGGTTGTGGCAAATCCTTGTGCAAAAGAACCATTAGACCCATCAGCGCCGACATTTTTTCCTTGTGCAAAAGAACCATGACTTCCTTGTGCAGAAGCAAGCCAACCCATTGCAAAACAACCATTAGAATTTGTTGCGGTAACACTGCTGCCCATTGCAAAACAACCGCTTGACCCTCGGGCTTGCGATGATAAGCCTTGTGCGAAACAACCAAAACCGCCTATTGCGGTGATCGTGCTTCCTTGAGCAAAACAACCGGCCGCCCCAAGCGAAGTTACATTATTTCCTTGAGCAAAACATCCACCTGAGCCACTAGCGATTGCAGAGCCAATAGCGACAGAATTAAGACCGCTAGCAGTAGCACTTATGCCGCTTGCAATATCACCAGTTGCGTTTGTGATTAGAGTTGATTTTAAAAAATCTCTCTGGTCTTGAGCGCTGATATCACCAGAGGTATTGTCAGCAAATATATTTTCTAATTCTGTGCGGGTTCTAAAAGTGTCTGCCATATTTTTATTTAGTGGACTTGTTCACTAAATAAATAAAGAATAGGAGACCTCTATGGCTATTGTCGTTCCGAATTGTGGCGCTTGTGAATTGTTAGATAAATTATTGAAAGACGCTTTATCAACAGATGAAAGTTTCGTGCTTAAATTATACAGCAATAATTACACTCCAATTTCTTCAAGCACGGCCGCTAGTTTTACAGAGGCGACATTTACAAACTATTCTGCCAAGACCTTGACCCGAGCGGGCTGGGGATCGGCTGCGATTGTAGATAGTGTGGCGAAGTCTATTTATTCAACAGAACAATCTTGGACATGCGGGGCGACTGGCCAGACTATCTATGGTTATTTTGTGGTTGGTGCCACAAGTGGGACACTTCTTTGGGCGGATAAATTTTCTTTAGCAAGGACACTCACAGAGGGGACTATTTTGGAATTTACTCCAACTTTTTCTCTTTCTTCGGAAAATTGAAATTTGTAAATTTGGAGATTTGGCCGAGGCCGATGGCGTAATTTCTAAATTTTCTAATCTGCGCTAATTCTATTGTGCTTAGATTTTTTTCTGGTATATTCGCAAGGAGTGGTTTTAACCAGTTTTTTTGAAAAGGATTAGGCATGAAAAATCTAGTTATTTGTGAAGAGCAAGTATCGGTATCTGTTGATAAAATTCGTCAAGCCGTAATAGAAGCGGTAGAGGAAGACGACGAATTGGCGGCCGAAATTTATGCATCCTTATTTGTTGATAAAAAAGTGAGGTGGATAATCAATCCAGATACAGGAGATATTGACTTGACTATCAGAGGGACTGGGGCGCAAATTAAAAAAGTCCTATCCACAATCGCCTATAACGGCGTTGATTGTAAGAAAGTGTGAAGAAGTGTTTTTGTTAGTTTCTCCTAAAAAAAGCCCGCTCGTAGCGGGCTTTTTTATTTTCATAAAATAAAAAATCGCTCTGAGGTGAGATTTCCGCCAAGATTTCATGCGACCTTAGAGCGATTTTTTAGAGCGTTTAAATTATTTATCCTGCTAAAAAGAAATTCCATGAATTGCCATGTGGCAGTAATTACAAACTGCCATCAAATCACCCTCCACCTCCCGATAGCGATTGTTGTAATTAAGGTGATGGCACTGCTGAGCCGGTCTGCCGCACTTCTGACAACAAAAATCAGCGTAAACCATTGTATGCAACCGCTTGATTAACCACTGCCTAGAATAATAATAATTAGGTTCGCAGGCACTTCCATGATAGCGATTATTACGGGGTTGATAATTATCAATTTTAAATAATCTATCAAGCAAATCACTAGGTTCAAAATCGCTAGGGTTATCGTAGATCGTGCTTCCGCAGATCGGTTCGGCAAAAGGACTAGTTAAGATGCCTCCTTGCCACTTTTTAAAATTATAAATTTGCAGCGGATAAATTCCCCACCATATTTCATCCACTGATCCACCAGCGTAGCCGTAATCTGCCATGTTTTTTTCAATCTTATTCATAGATAATTGCCCTCCACAATTATCTATGCACAATTAACTAGATTTTATTTGGAAAAATAATATAATAAATGTGAAGAAATTTATTTATCAACACTATATTAGTGTGGAGGCAAACATGAAAAAATTAGAAATAACCAAAAGACCACGAAAAACTTGTGTATTACAAATTCCCTCAACCGAGGAAGAGGCAAATAAAATTAAATCACTCGCAAAAAAACACAACATGAAAAATAGCGAGTATCTGCGAATCTTAATAAATTACGGGATTGCGGTCTCTGGAGAGGAATAAATAAAAAACGCCTGCTTGTCGCAGGCGTTTTTTAAAAGAATAATCAAACTAAGTTAAGAAGTAACACAACAGAAGGAACTCATAGCGTGGCTAAGCCACAGAAAGAACCTCTATATGAATATAGCGTCTCAGCAACAAAAAATCAACACAATAAATAAGGAAGAATTAAAAAAATATATTTTAACAATCGGTCTGCCAACTGAATTAAGAATTGTAAAGAGCAAGCGTGGTGTGATTAGTGGCTACTACGACAATGCCGAAGAGTTGGCTAAGGATGTAGATTTTATTTTTTCAAATCAAGGAACATTTGGGAAAATTGAATCATTCTACACCACTCTCAATTCCTTCGCTCCAGATTTACTTGCACGGGCTTACAATAGATTTGAAATCAATTCTAAAATCACGACCGCAGACAAGGATATAATCGCCCGTAGGTGGCTACTGATTGACTGCGATCCGCAGCGCCCGACGGGGATTTCGGCGACCGAGGATGAACACGAAATATCGTTACAACGAATCAAAGAAATTAAAAATTATCTATCCCTCTGGGGTTTCCCCTCGCCTCTCGTAGGGGACTCGGGCAATGGTGGACACCTATTATACCGAATTGATTTGCCGAACACCCAAGAGATTACAAGCACTATACAGGCGCTATTAGAGGCACTAGGGGATAAATTTGACGATGAAAAAGTCAAGGTGGATAGGTCAGTTTTTAATCCTGCCCGTATCTGTAAATTATACGGCACTCTGGTAGCAAAGGGCGACCAAGTTGGCGACCGCAGACATAGGAAGGCAAAAATACTGGAAATGCCCGAACAGATTGCAATCCTCGGTCTGGATACAATTAAGAGCGTGATTGATAAAAATATAGAAACACCCGTTGCGGTTGAACAAGGCAGTCCAGAAGAAATTGGAAAACTCCTTGATAGGTGGGGATTGGAGCATGGCGAAATTGAGGATTACAAAGAGGGTTGGAAATGGGACATAAAAATATGTCCATTTTGTGGTGAATCAGATCACTCGGCAATAGTTACACTGCAAGACGGCAAGCGTGGTTTTAAGTGCCATCACAATCGGTGTGCTGATAACCACTGGCAGGAATTACGAGAATTATTTGAAAACAAGGAGGAAGAATTATTGTATCAAGCAGAAGTCCAAATAAACGAAATAATTAAGCCATTTGAATTGACAGACCAAGATTGCGAAGACCTATACCAACAAAGTAAAAAACAAGATAAACCAAAAGAGCCAAGTGGAAAAAAATTAAATCAGACTCAACTGCTAATCAAGTTGGCCGAAGGGTTAGCCGAACTTTGGCACGCCGTTGATTTAACGCCCTATGCCTCAGTTAAAATTGATAATCACACAGAAAATATCCCAATCAAGTCGGCAACTTTTCGCCGTTGGTTGGTCTCGGAGTTCTACAACAGAGCCGACAACCCGCCAAACGAAAAAGCGATTAAATCTGCAATAGAAATAATTGAGCATAAGGCAATATCAGGGGCTTGCCACAAGGTATATCTGCGATTAGCCAGAGTGGGCGATATAATTTATTGGGACTTGGGCAATCCAAAGTGGGAAACAATAAAAATTAGTCCAGAGGGTTGGGAAATAATAAAAAATAGTCCAGTTAAATTCCGCCGAACAAAAGAAACTGCCCCACTGCCGTATCCTGTTGCGGGGTCTATTGAATCATTGAGACCGCTAGTTAATGCAACAGATGAAAATTGGTTGTTATTAAAAGGATTTATGCTTGATAGTCTGAAAGCGGAAGCACCTTATTTTATTTTATCAGTAAATGGGGAGCATGGTTCGGCAAAAAGTGCCACCTTAAAATTATTAAGGTCAATTATTGATCCAGTTAAAACCGCCCCATTATCGGCATTACCATCGGATGAAAAAAATCTAGGCGTGGATGCACAAGCGGAATACATGCTGGTGTATGACAATGTTTCGTATATTAAAGACTGGCTATCAGATGCCTTGTGTAGGGTCTCTACGGGTGCTGGGATCAAGAGTAGGCGACTATACACGGACGACGAACAATTCGTGATTGGCGTATCTAATCCGATTGCCTTGAATGGCATTCCTGATTTTGCCGAGCGGGGAGATTTATTAAGTAGGTCTCTGCTGGTAAGTCAAGAGACAATCCCGCTTGAGCGGAGGATATTGGGCAAGGAATTGGATGATAATTTTAAAAATATCTTGCCTCAAATCATTGGTTCACTCTGCCAGTTGGCGGTTAATGGATTGCGAAATCTGGATAATACCAAAATACCATTACCACGCATGGCAGATAGTGCCAAGTGGGTTACGGCTTGTCTTGGGGACAATTCTTTCCTTGATGCTTATTTTATAAATCAAGCCGAAGCCGTAGAAATAGGATTGGATGCTTCGCCGACCGCTAGACTATTAAGAGAGGTCTTGGTTGATATGGGCGATAGATTTTTAAATTGCGGGTGGGAGGGATCGGCACAGCAATTATTAAACCTGATACGGACGCAAGGACAAATGGCAGGGGAATACAACCTGCCGAAGTCTGCAAGAGGGTTGGCAAGTTGTCTAAGAAGGGATGCCCCGTTAATAAGAAATGGGTGGGGTATAGATATCCGATTTTGGAAGACCAAAAACGCAAGGTTAATAATTATTAAAAGGGTGACGCAAAACGCAAAAGGGTGACGCAAAACTTAAAAAGGTGACGCAAAATGTCAAAAGGGTGACGCAAAATAAAAATTTGCGTCACCCTTTTTTTGCCTATTTTATAGGTGTTTTATTAAATAAACCCGTAAGGGTGACGCAAATGACGCAAAAATTCTGACTTTTATCCCTCGCTCCACAGAGGAAAATAATAATAATAACAAGGTAAACATAGAGGGGATAAATGATAGAATTTTTGCGTCATTTGCGTCACCTGCGTCACCGCTCACGCCCATCTGGACTAATTTATATTCCCGCCGAAGCGGTTTTTTTACTATAACAAATCGTGGCAGGCGATCTAATCCTTTTTTCAAACGACACATATTCTATTCAGTAATTATTTTTTTGCGTAATTTTTCTGAGGTGACAACACTATATTAAGTAGAGACATAAAGGAGGTGTTATGGGTTATTATATTCTTGGGGTTGTGGTCGGCGTAATACTTGGAGTGGCGTTCAATCGGTTGCTCTTACAAAGATACCGAGTGGGAGTTAATATCGGAGGACTAAATGAATTTTTTTACAATTAAACAAGCCGCCGAAATACTTGGCGTGAAAGCCCATCGGATTAAGTATCTGATATTAACTCACCAAGTCAGACCCACCAAATTAGTTCGGGATTGGGTGTTTGATGAAAAAGAGTTAGAGGATTTGAGAGATTATTTTAAAAAAAAGGGGGATAAGTGACAGACATAGACAAAGCAATTAAATATATTTCAATCACAAGTGCCGTATTGTCTGTAGTGACACTGATTCTTAATTGTGTGATTATATTTGTTATCAACACGAGATAGCGACATTGAAGCAAACAGAATCGGATGATTAAAAGACTAAATACAAATAAGGAGACAAATGCCAGAATCAGAAACAAAACAAATTTTAAAACTATTAGATTTAATTCTAAAAAAGGTAGACCGAATAGATAAAAATTTTTGCCAGAGATTGACCGACTTGGAAAAGCGGGTCAGCAAGTTGGAGGAGAAAATTAAATGAATAAAATAGACCAACTTGGAAATTATTTTAAATCTTCTAATCTGCAAGAGGCATTAGACCAATTATATCAGGTCTACTTGGGTGCTTGTGCGATTTGCAACGGCGACAGGGAATTAGAGGAGAATTGTAAAAAATACATTACTGAACAAGTAGGAGATTGTCTTGGCGAGCGCTGAAATTTGACAGCGGGAAGTGTCTAATAATAGGGCAGTGGGACTCTCTTCAACCCAATTTACTTCCAATTTCGCCAAGACACCAATAGTTGTAGTTTGTTTTTCACCTAAATGGTGAAAGAAAAAAGCCCGCTCGTAGCGGGCTTTTTTTGTTGAATAGTATCTAAATATAATTGAACACATGGCAGTTGTGGGACCCCTCAAGATACAGATTAGGTGCGAATAACACTAGGGTTGTATTGGCTGCCGTTTGTTCAACGAACAACTGGCAGGCTTGGTGACCCATAAGATACAGATTAAGGATCAGTAACACTGGACTAGGGCTGTATTGACTGACCAAAAGTTCAATAAAAAAGTCCGCATGAAGCGGACTTTTTTTATTTATACACACTAAATAAAAATACTTGGAAAGTGGCGGGGAATGACCCTCCCTGTTAATTTTTAATTTTCATCTGTAACAAAAAACCCTTGCTAATAATTTAGCAAGGGTTTTTTGTTTCCGAACGGCATTTTATTCACTTGGTTTCTTTTTTGGGAGTTGTCAAGGCACGCTCAATAGACCATCCTGATTCTAATCTGCTCCGAATCAACTTAATTGATAGCCCAGTTTTATTTGACCATTCATTTATTGTTAGAGATTCGCCGTTGAATGTATATTTTTTTTGTGGTTCTTTAAATAAAATTTGATCTGGCGGCCATCCTTTGTGCAAACGCTGTAATATAAGATTTTTTGTTAGTCCAGTTTTTTTAGCCCACTCAGAGATTGACAAAGACTTACCTTTATAAGTTATTTTATATTTGTGCTTTCGGACTCTCCCATATACGGCTTCAACTTGGTTCCATCCACGCCGAAGTCTTGCTTGTATCTTTCTTGCTTTTTTTGAATCTCCCTTGCAAAACTTTGGCATCGGTTCGCCATCTACATAATAGCGATTGTTTCTCTTATATGCTGTTTTTTTATTTATATTATTACTATTTTTGGGGTGGTATGTAACCTTGTCGCCTTCTGATGGGTCATATGCGGTATCTTCAAATTGTGTATCAAGAGATAAATAATTATCAGATTGTTTATGTCTAAGCCGTATCAGGTTTATAAAGCAAGTGGTAAGATAGGAAAATGAATTTTTATTTAAATCTATTTTCATGTAAATTTGCAGAAAGAACATCCAGCAATCTTGTTTTATATCATCAGGGTCTTGCGTCTTGCCGTATTTATTTGCAATTCCACAGATCATCATATCAATCATGTATGTTAGCGAATCAGTTATAACACCAGTTGTTTGCAGTATAATTATTTCTTCTGTTAGTTCTTTTTTATCAAGGTAATCCATAAAAATATCTAGGGACAAGCGTAGATACCTGCATGGAAAATATAAGAAATCGTATTGATGAATTAAAAAAAGAAGATACTGACCTCGCACAAAAGAGCGAACAACTTATTCAAACGCTCAACAACAACAACGCCCTTAGAATTAAAATTGCTGGTGCTGTTGAAGAGTTAGAAAAATTACTTGCCGAGCCAGAATAATGCTAGGGTTTGATTGTCTTGATGAATTTGCATTGTCCGAGGTAGCAGCGACCTCGTATTCTGATATCTCTGAATACACTGGTTTTATTTTATGCTATCCTTTGGACGAAGAAAATGCGCCCTATCACGACCACGCAAATAATTGGGATTCAATCGGTGGCAAATATCCAACGCTTGACTATTTGGGGTGTAATCCAGCACAAGAGTTTCAAGGTGATTATATTAAATTTCCGCTGGACGGATACGATGGCTTTTTTACTTTATCTTTGTGGGCAAAAATCTCCACAAGTGGCAAGCGATCTTTTTTTAATAGAGGAAATATCTTTTCGCTTGGTTGCAATTCACTCGGTAAATTAGAAGCCGTGATGGTTGATTTTCACGGAAACGAGCATGTTTTAACGGGGTCTAAAATAACCAAAGAAACATGGCATCATCTAGCGGCGGTTTGGGATTGTTACAACCTGTCAATT
>CAYWGR010000018.1:0-3144 GCA_964458015.1 uncultured Planctomycetaceae bacterium | reverse complement strand
AAAAGGCTCGGCTTTATTTGGATGGAATTCTTTGCGGAACAGAATCAATTACCTCTATAGCGGTACCAAGTGGCGGAAATTACATAGGCCGGTGGCGTGATCGTAATTTAACTTGTTCTATTGGTGAAGTCCGTTTAATTGGCCAAGTAAAGACCGCTTCTTATCTCAGAGCCGAATATCTTAATTATTGTGGGGATTTAGTCGCCATTTGATTGACAAAAGTTTTAAAAAAGCAATAATACCCTGTTGGGGTTGAAATTTACTTTTTTTAAAAAAGGTCAAATAATGGCTAAAAAGAAACCAGCGAAAAAGAAACCGACCGGCATTGCGTCAATTAAGGTGGTTGAGGATAAGAAACCAGAAGAAAAGGGACAACGGGGTAAAAAGTCCTGCCCACATTGCGGCGAGAGTATCGGGGCAAGGTGTGGGACTTGCCCGAAGTGCAACAAGGAAATAAAGCCGAAGACGCCTAAGAAAACTCCCACTAAAAAACATGGTCGGAAACCCGCTACCCCCACCGCCGATCTGGGAAGCCGAGTTGCCGAGATAGAGACGGCAATCACACTGATTGAAAAACTCGGAGGAGTTGAAGAGGCGAAAAAGAAAATTGCCGTTGTGAGCGAATTGCAAAAAATATAAGCCCTTCTATTGAGGGGGAAAAGAAAAGCCCTCCCGCCAAGCGGGAGGGCTTTTTTGTTAGACTTATTTTGGTCTCACTACCCAAGTTAAACACCACCAACTATTACCCGTTATCGTGGTGTAATCGCTCCACCAGAATGGGAAAACCCATAATGTTAGACGCCCTACCCGAAATTTATAGTATTTTCGCCGGTTCACTATTTTCCCCTTATTCGGTCTAAAACCCGTTTCCTCCGAGCCAGCGTAACAGACGCAATTCTATGCGATTTGGCGTAGGTATCCGAGGGGGATTTTTCTATTTCTTTCTTTTGAGAAGCCGATATAATACGGGTGTAAAGAAAACAGCATTAAAATGTTATGCCCCCCGCCGGCTGCGACGACCAATGCCCGCTTGGCCATCTCCTGGCCACGCACGTCGGCGAAATCGACGTCGTAGGCGGAAAGAGTTTGGAATAGTTCGTCGAGCCGCGAGGGCTGCGGATCGATTTCGATGTCGCCGGTTAAGAAGCCGACGGCCTGCGCCAAGCTGGCCACGGGTATGATCTCGACGCCCTCGACCACGGCGGCTTCGGCCGCGCTAGAGCTGGGCGTCAACATGCCGCGCAGCTCTTGTTGTTCGGCCACGGCCATTGCCATCGAGAGCGCGCCTTTGGTGGGGCGCGTGGTGCCGTCGAGGGCCAGCTCGCCTACGACGGCATATTGCCGGAGCCGTTCGGCGTCGATCTGTCCGCTGCCGGCCAAGATGCCGAGCGCGATCGGCAGATCGAACGAGGCGGCCTCTTTCGGGAGATCGGCGGGCGCCAAATTTATGACGGTTCTGTTCAACGGCCGCTGGAAGCCGGAATTGACGAGGGCTCGCTCGACGCGGTGCGTGCTTTCTTTGACAGCCGCTTCCGGCAAGCCGACCAGCACGGTTTTCGGCAGCCCGGAGGGCGAAACATCGACCTCGACCTCAACGGGTAGGGCGTCGATACCTAGGAGTGAGAACGTCTTTAGTTTGGCAAGCATGGGGGTAATTGTACGCTCTTTTCAGGGCCGCCAAAAGAGGGTATGATATTATTGTTGCTCAATGTGGGAGGAACTTTTTTATGGAAAATACTGACTGGCGAAATCGGATTTCGATTGATCCCGAGGTCTGTCATGGCAAGCCGTGCATTAAGGGAACTCGTGTGATGGTCTCGGTAGTGCTCGACTATCTTAAGGCCGGGGAGAGCACCGCGACAATTCTCGAACAATACCCCACATTGGTGGCGGATGACGTATTCGCGACGCTTGCCTACGCAGCTTGGCTTGCACACGAAGAAGAAGAGCAACCCCTTCATACAGTTGCGGCGGAATGAAGATCAAACTCGACGAAAATCTGCCCACGGCGTTGGCGGAATTGCTGCGAGCCAAGGGGCATGACGTTGCAACCGTCGTCGAGGAAGCTTTGGGGGGCAGCAAGGATCCCAAAGTTCTGCAAGCGGCTTCTTCGGAAGGGCGGATGTTGCTGACATTTGACCTTGATTTTGCCGATATTCGCCATTATCCCATCAGCAGCCATGCGGGAATTGTGGTGTTTCGGTTACGCGATCAACGTTGGATGATTCTTGAGCCGCCAGTCCGGCGTCTGATCGATTCGGGGCTCCTCGACCGTTTGCAGGGTGGATTGGCCATTATTGATGAATCGCGGGTTCGGATTCGCACGAAGAAACCCGGACCACGTTAGCCAGGGCCGTTCAGTTTTCAATGGGGCGGGTTAATGGCCCGGGGGGGAAATTTTAGGAAAATGGCGGGCCATCGCTTCGCTTGACCTGCCCTACGCATTTTCCCAAATTGGTTGGTCCCCACGTTTGGCCCGGCCTTGTCGAAAGAGGCGTCTGCATGTTACGCTGTTGAGGTTCTTGAGGTTGGCCAACGGCGTATCCCATTCCCTTGAAAGGAAATAAGTCATGGCATCCGAAATTACAGTGCGATATCAAGGTCAATTGCGTTGCGAGGCGACACGCGAGAAGACCGGCAAGATTGTGCATACCGACGTTGGGGCCGATCATGGCGGATTGAACGATCACTTTTCGCCTATCGAGTTGGCCGTAGCAGCCTTGGGCACTTGTGTGATGAGCATGGCGGCGGTTGTGGCGGAGCGCAATGAGATCAACGTTGCGGGCATGATGGTTCAAGCGAGCTTCGAGATGGCCACTGCGCCCGCTCGGCGCATTGGATCGATCAAGCTGACGGTCCGGTTGCCGAATGCGGGTGCGATTTCGGAATCAGGGCGGCAGAAAGTCGAAGCCGCGGCCCGGGCGTGCCCCGTTAAGAACAGCCTGCATCCCGACATCAAGGTTGAGATGGAGTTTGTTTACGGATAGGCGGTTTTGAACATTTATTTCCTTCCGTTGGTTTTTTGCGTCATAATAATGTGATCTCGTTTTCTGAAGGAACACTAATTTTCGCTGATCCTCGCTAATGGTTTTCATTGGTGTCGATCAGCGGAAATTATTGATGCCGACATCGCCAATGCTTCAG
>CAYWGR010000017.1:17114-47632 GCA_964458015.1 uncultured Planctomycetaceae bacterium | reverse complement strand
AACGCCCCCTTCAGACCAGATCAATATCATCGCCAACCCACCCCAAAGGACGGGTTAGACGAATGTTTACTGATGAAGGAGGTGTGATTTTGGAACATAGATTAACGCGCGGTTGGTTTCTTTACGTTCGACAACCTTTGGCTGGGTCGGTAAAATAAGCGGTATGTGAAATAAAGCCTGTTTTTTTACAAAAATCCTCGAAAGAAAATGTCCCTGGAATGTCTGAATTTTTGTTTATTACTTGTCAGGTAGGTGCGGAAAAGGCCGTGAAAGGCGAGATGGCTCGCCTTTGGCCCGATTTTCGGTTTGCCTACTCGAAGCCGGGCTTTTTGACGTTCAAACTGCCGCCCGATCACCGACTTTCCGAGGATTTTGAGCTTGGTGCGGTGTTTGCCCGCTCGTATGGGTTTTCTTTGGGAAAAGCGATGAGTGCCTCGCCGGAAGAGCTTGCTCGGAAGGCTTGGAATGTTGGTCGAGGCCGCACCTTCCAGCGAATCCATGTATGGGAGCTTGATAAGGGGCCGGCCGGCGTTCGTGGGTTTGAGCCGACGATCACTGAGGCCGCCGTCGCTGCTCACCAGTTGTTGTTGGAAACTTGTACGGCGAGGCAAAGTTTGTCGCGTAGTGCGGTGGATTTGCGGCATTCGGCCAAGATAGGCGAATTGGTTTTCGATTGCATCATTTTAGCACCCGACCAATGGTGGTTTGGCTATCATCGTGTCGGCTCGATTGCTTCGTGTTGGCCGGGCGGTTTGATGCCCTTGGAATTACCGTCGGAGGCGGTCTCGCGTGCGTGGCTGAAGATGGAAGAGGCGCTTCGATGGTCGGAATTGCCGATTGCTCGTGGAGCGAGAGTGGCGGAAATTGGCAGTGCGCCGGGCGGAGCGAGCCAAGCATTGTTGTCGCGAGGATTATTGGTTACAGGAATTGATCCCGCGGAAATGGCGCCTGCGGTGTTAAAGAATCCCCATTTTACGCATATTCAATCTCGAAGCACCCAGGTTCGACGACGGGAGTTCCGTAAAATACGCTGGCTGACAGCGGACATGAATGTTGCGCCGAACTACACGCTGGATGCGGTGGAGGCGATTGTTTGTCATGCGGAAGTCCACATTCGAGGATTATTGCTGACGCTGAAGCTTTCAGATTGGGATCTTGCCGAGCAAGTGCCTGAGTATTTACAACGGATCCGATCGTGGGGGTACAATGTGGTTCAAGCGAGGCAACTTCAGTATAACCGCCGTGAAATATGCGTGGCGGCCCTGCAAAAACCGTTTGTAAAATCGGGTAATAAAAAAATGTAGTGGGGCGTCGTGCAGGTTATTCAAGGAATGGGGGATATTCCGCCGATTCACGGCTGAATGCAGACGGTTGTCCGTCATGCGCAGCGGTTGACGAGCTTAGGGCCTCTCCCCTATACTCCAAGCGGATTGGAATGCGAAAAAGTTTTTCCCGGAAAACATCGCAAAGCCCGCCGTGTAAGGTATAAGCTGCCCCTCTTCGGCAACCTTCCCGGGGATTTTGGCAGGAGTGTAATCTGATGTCTTTGAGTTTGACCCGGTTTTGCACCCGACATGTCTTTTTATACGTTGTTGCTTTAGGAATGGTTTTGGCAGTTGGAGCGATGGCCGCTGCAATGGCGGCTGATAAGCCGGCTGTGCAAGAACCGGCCGCAGCTCCATCGAGCGACGACGACGCTGTACCCCCGAAAAACACGACGTTGTCGGAGGATGCCGCGAAATCGGAGAAGTCTGCCGAATCCAAAAAAACTACTGAGCCGGAAAAGACTCTCGATGCCTCTGGGTCGGAGAAACAAAAAGACGCCGCGCATCCATTAGACGCAGAGAAAAAGCCGACGGAAGAGAAAAAGCCGACGGAAGAGAAAAAGCCGACGGAAGAGAAAAAGCCAGCGGAAGAGAAAAAGTCGGACATTGTTGATTCCGACAAAAAGCCCGAGGTAGTGCCTGAGAAAAAAACAGCGGCCAAGGAATCGCCTAAGCCGTTGTCGGTCGGCGAACCTTTAGCGCCCGGCATGATCAAACTGTTGCAGGAAGAAATTCTAGCGGGCGTAAAGCGCCGTGGAATTACCGATAGCTTAGCCCGTTTCCAACGCTACGCCATCGGCCGGGTCAATGCTTCGGCGGGCAAGTATACGGGTTCGGAATTGGCGGGCAATTGCCGTCTCCGTTGGTACGACCACTTGATGCGTAATTTGCTTGCCGCACCGGCTGAAGCCGAGCAGTTCACCCGCGAATTGCATCTGGCGGCGTTGAACGACCAAGGCGGCTTTGCTCAACTGTTGGCCCTGGCTGCTCCTAAAATGGATGCCGGACAGCGCAAGATCGGCAAATTCACTGCGCCGGCGACGCCCGAGCAAGCACTCGACATTGTGAAGCAGGCGCTTGTAAAGGCCCAAGTCGGATACTGTGCCGCGATTGCTCCGTTGAGCAAATCGGAACTCAACGAATTAGAAAAATATCTGGTGCCAGTTCTTTCGTCGCAAAATAACGTCGGCCATACGTTGGCGGATCGCGGCACGGGCCGTCGGATGTGCGACTTGATCGAAAAAATGGACCGTGAATCGCTGCACGCCGCCGCCGAGGCATTGGCTCCCATTTCCGACGTGCGAGTGTTGGAGCAACTTAAAGCATTGACAGCCAATGGCAATGTGAAAGTGCCCGGTGTTGCGGGAACCGTGGTTTCGCGGATTGAAACGCCCGCCGGCGCGATCGTGATCGGCGGCAAGGACTCGAATATCTATCAACTCGATCAGATACGCGATGTGGCCGTTGTGATTGATCTCGGCGGGAATGACGCCTATCAGGACGGCACGGTTGGCCGTGATCGGCCGGTGCTGGCTGTCGTGGATCTTGAAGGGAACGATGTCTATCGCGGCAACAAACCGGGCATCCAGGGCGGCGCTGTCCTAGGCGTTTCGATGTTGCTGGATTTTTCAGGCGACGATGTTTACCAGGTTCAAGACGTTGGGCAAGGCGCGGCGCTGGCCGGCGTCGGCATTTTGATCGACTATGCGGGCAACGACCGCTATACGGGTTTTCGCCGCGTGCAAGGAAACGCCATCGGCGGCATCGGCATTTTGCTCGATCGGGCCGGCAAAGACGATTATCATGCGGCGCTGTGGGCTCAAGGCGTCGGCGGTCCGCTGGGATTTGCATTGCTCGACGATCTTTCGGGCAACGATCATTATTATTGCGGCGGCCAATGGCGCAACTCGTATTACCCTGAGACGCCCGGCATGGAAGGCTGGGGGCAAGGCGTCGGCGAAGGCATTCGTCAGGTGGCCAATGGCGGCATCGGCGTTATTCTCGATGGCGCCGGCGACGATGTCTATGAGTTCGACTATCTTTCACATGGCGGCGGTTATTGGTGCGGTTTGGGGTTTGCCCGCGATTTCGGCGGCAGCGATCAACGTTTGATATGTCGGACTGCTTACAACGGCGGTCCGCGGACCCAAACCAGCTTTCAGCGGTTTGGTTGCGGTTGGGGATGCCATTATGCCGTCGGGTTCTGTTTCGACGATGCCGGCAACGATGTCTACGAAGGTTCGATCATGGGCACCGGCATGGCTTGGGATTGCTCGATGGGCGTTCTCTGCGATTTTGCCGGCAACGATCAATACAAAGCGACGCAAGGACTCACGCAAGGCACCGGCGCTCAGATGGGCATGGGGGTTCTGTTTGACTACATGGGCGAAGATGTCTACGAAGGCTATGGGCAAGGATATGCCTCGACCAATCTGACTTATCACGATCCCCAAAGTTGCGGGGGTAATTATGGTTGGCTTATCGACTACGGCGGAAAAGACAAATACGGCTGCGGTGCAGAGAACAACTGCTACCTACAACGCGGCAATGTCGGCGGGTTCTTGATCGATCGTCCGCGAAAAGACGAGATCGAGCCGACGGCCACATCGAATCCGCCGAACGTCGCGACTCCCACGGCGACCGCCAAATCCGTGGGGAAGGGCGCCGGTTCCTAGTCGTATCAAGCGGAAGCAGGCGGGATCAGCAAATTTTTTTCGAAGACCGACCTGGCGAATAGCGTAAGTTCTGTAAATTCTGTCGATTTCCCTGGTAATTAGTCGAATTTTATAAATAAGCATCTGAGATAGTTGTTGTTGAATTATTGGACGGCCGGGCCGCCAGCCAATTCGAGCTTCCGCTCGGTTGGCTTCGATTCGCTCCCGTTGGTCGCTAGACTTTGTAAGAAACTTCACGATCTTTGGGGTTAGTAATACAGTGGGCCATGTAATGTCCCTGTTTTAGCTAGCTTCTCATTGCGGATTTACGGAGATATCCCGATGACACGCCAAAAAAGTATCTTTTGGAGCGGTGTTTTAGCCTTTTGTGTTTTTATCCCAACAAGTCTTTTTGCCGCACCGGAAGATGCCGCGCCGAAGCCCGAAGCCAAGCCGGCGGAAGCTGCCAAACCGGCCGAGGCGTCAGCACAGGCGAAGCCGCTGCGCGAGCTGAATCCCACCCAGACGGCCCTGCGCGATCAAGTGCGTGCCGTTTTGGCTGCCCAGCAAAAGCAAACGTTTAACACGCGCGACAATTTTGCCACGGAAATTTTGGCGTGCTGTTTGGCGTATGGCTGCAAGACCGAAGTTTCATGGGAAGGCCCCGAGGGACGCCGGGTTAATGGAATTACGTGCCTTTGCTGGAACTACCCCTGCAACGGTTTCGAGCTTCTGGGCGTTAGTGATAAGCACATTGCCGCCCGGATCGGTTATGGCTATCAAGAGCAGCCGGGCGAATTTCTTGCCATGTTGGCCCTGTCCCGGGTTCAGGAAGACTATCCCGTTCGCGTTGGACAAACCGTCCGCAATGTGGCCGACGTTGTCGAAGGTGAAAAGCTTGCCTGCCGATCGGGCAATGATCTATCGCTTCCGCTGATTGGATTTTCCTATTATGTGGAAGAGCCTGAGTGGAAAAACGATCTTGGCGAAACGTGGTCGATTGACCGCATTCTTTCCGAAGAAATGGCCCAGCCTGTCGTGACCGCGCCCGAGGGCGGTTTGAATCGCCTCCTGGGGCTCAGCTATGCGGTGATTCGCCGCGCCAAACGCGGTCAGCCGATCGACGGCCAATACGAGCGGGCGCGAAAATACGTCTCTGATTTTCAGGATTTTGCCTTGCAGCTTCAAAATGCCGACGGCTCTTGGGGCCCGTATTTTCTGGCGGCGAAGAGCAACAGCCCTGATATCGCTTCGCAACTGCGCTCGAGCGGCCGGATTCTCGAGTGGTTGGTCCTGTCGTTGCCGGAACAGAAAATCGAAGATCCTCACGTGATGAAGGCGGTCGAGTATGTCACGGGGCTGCTCAGCACGCAACGCTATCAGTGGAACACGCCTTCGCTTTCGACACGCGAAATCGTTTCGGTCGGCCATGCCTTGCACGCGCTGAATATGTACGATGAACGTGTGTTCAAGCCTGCCGATCCACTGCCTGTTGCTCAGCCTGCCGCGGAAAAGCCGGCGACGGACAATCCGGCCCCGGCCGCCGGCAAATAGCGGAACAATTGTTTTTTCGAAGATGTTATAGAAATAGCCGGGATGCAGAGAGCATTCCGGCTATTTTCTCATTATTCAAAATAATGGGCGTCGTTCTGCAATAGCTGTTTCAGAACGCAATCGCACGGTCACTTGGCCGGCGACAAAAACATCGCATCCTGATATTCGGCGTCTTGATTGTCATAGAGAACGTCGAACACGACGGGTGCTTCTGGAGCAGTGTTCAAGAGTTGCAACAATTGCTCGCGGTTCTTATTGCCGGTCATCGGTTTGTGAACGCTCCAGACCTGTCCGGCGATATCGGAAGCTGGTTCACCTGCCATCCAGAGGCCGATTTTCGCGCGCACTTCGGGGGTCAAGCCTGGTGCGTTGGCTCCGGCCCCCGCGAGAAACGCCGTGCTGGGGGCCAGCTTCAGATTCGCGGCCCCGATGCGTTTCAGGAGAGCATAGGCGCTGCCAAGGTCGGCCGGCGTCTTGAAGGGATAGGCACGTAGGTAAACGGTCGTCTGTTGTGCCTCGGCACGACGGCAGATTTCGCGCACTGTCGCGTCCATCGCATTTGTCGCCTGTTCCGGCACATAGTGGATTTCCGGATGGCGATGCTGTGAGAGTACGAGATCGTGCGAGCCCAGGGCTTTCATCTTGGCCAAAACGTCGTCGATCACCGCCATGCTGGCCGCATGTTCTTCAGTGATGTTGGTGGTCAAACGCAAATCGGGAAAGAGATTCAGACCCGAGGAGAGATCCACAATCACGCGGAGCTTCTGGCGTCCGATCCAGCCGGCCTCTTGGGCGACTGTTTCAAGCCGCCGGTCGTGCAGGTATCGCCAATCGACCAGAATGCCGTCGTAATGCTCGAAGAACGTAGGCCGAGCCAGAATTTCCTCCTTGATCGAATACGGCTTCCGCAGCGGAAGGATTCGACCGCGCGGTCGCGGCGGGGCAGCTACGTGGGGAATTTCCTCGGAAGCGTCTTGCTTGAGGCGGACCTCGAAAATGCGCACATCGCCGCCGGCAATGGTTGTTGGGCCGTTTGCGCCGATGGCTGCAAGCTCGATTCCGGGCGGCAAATGGCCTGGCGCGCCGTGTTCGGAAACGTCGAGCGGCAGTTCGCGGCTCGATTCGATCGGGCCGCAGCGCGAAACGATTGTAAATGGCAGAGGGCGATAGGAATTGTTCAAAATTCCCACCGTATAGAGGCCGCGATCCTTTTTGCAGGTGACGACTTGGAGCCCTGAACCGGCCTCGAACAGTATTTGATTGCGAAGCACGCGATCTATTTGTGCCGCAACGTGTTTCAACAGGGGGAACGGTTTGGGCAGCGGCTTATCGACCGGATTGGGGATTTGCCCGGAGACTACGGGATCCGTGCCGACGCCGAAGGGCGAGGCGAGGACGGTAATTTTGCCTTTGCCGCATGCCAGTTCAATGACGGCCGGCGTTTGGCCGCAACGTGCTATAACTTCACTGCCTGCCGGCGTTTCCAGCGGCAGCAGATCCAAAGCGGCTTCTTCAGCAATGGGAGCCGTTTTTGTTTCGATGGATTGTTTTGCGGCAACATGAACGGCCGGGCCTGTGACGCGAACGCCTGCCAAGCCGCCGGGCATTTTTGCGATATTGCCCGCCGTGATGACCAATTGGCCGCCGCCTTGAACGTAGGCGAGGAGCTTGTCGCGGATTTCCGCGCTGCCGGCGAGTTCGCCTGCCACGATGATTTGCGAATAACGAGGCAGCAACCATGCCGGGGCATCGCTCAGCAAACAGTCGGCGGCATCGCCGTAGGGGGTGGCGGTGAGGAAGCCCGACTCATCGTGATAGTAGGAAGAATTCTGATAGCCGGGATAGAGCAGATCTAAAACGCCATCGGTCAAATAATCGCCGGCTTCGTAAGGCAAATTGCCCCAAGCACGATAAACGTGGCCGGTATAGAGATGTCGCGGGAAGGACCAACCGGCGAAGAAGTCGGTCATCACGGCCACGGGCGCAAGCATGGTTCCTGGTTGGCCATTGGCTTTCATCCAGCGACCGGCCGATTGTTGGATGCGTCCGATGGGCGAAAGCTTGTCGCCCTCGAACCAACCGCTTTCAAATCCGACGGTTGCCGAGTTATAGAGAATTTGATTGTAGATCAGACGTTTCAATAAGCTGAGGCTAGCGCCTTTCGTCGGACCGTAAGGATCGCCGGTGCCCTCGCCGCCCTCACCGCCATAAGCTTTGTGTCCCCAGCGATTATAGACCGAAGCGTTGCCGAACCAGAGCACGCCGTATTGTTTGCCTGCGCCGCGGATGAAGGAATAATAGATTTGGCTGTTGGGCAATCCCTGTGCCGTTTCCGCGCCGAGGAGCGTGTAGACGCCTTCTTTCAGGAAGTGGTGGCCGAAGTTGAGTGAAACCAATGCCGCGACTTTGTTGCCCTCGTCTTCCGTCATGCGTTGGAAGAACCGCTGGAAGTTGAAATACTGCTCCAAACGACTTGCCGAGATAGGAACCATTTGATTGGCGTAGCCGCCGATGTAGCGGCCGTCTTGTTCGCCGATGTCCATCCCGAGCCATCGCGGCCCGAGCTTTTCTTCAAGCATTTTCGAGACTTCGGGCGGCACTTTGAATTGCTCGCAGTAGCCGCCGGTTGGGCGACCGCTGTTGCCCGCGACGCTGCCCGGAACGTATCCCCAAAGGTCGAACAGATAGAGATTCCGCCGCTTGATCTCATCGACCACTTCACCGAGATTTTTCGCATAGATCATGGGGCAGGCCGGCCAAAGCATGTCGCCCAATTCATGCTTCTTGGTGTAGTTCTCCATATCTTCGGCGAAGCGAACAATCCGGTCGCCTTCCATGGCGAAGGCTCGTAGAGTCGTCATTTGCGTGCGATTTTGGAAGGTGCTCCAGTCGGGGGCGCGCACGGCATGGCGTTCGTAGTCGGGATGTTCGCGAGGGTCTATGAGATGGGAGTAGACCTTGATCGGCGCGGGATTTTCGGCATTGAGCCGTTCGCCGAACATTAGAATACCGCCGGCAAACAATGTTGCGAACGTAAGTTGGGAAATTGCTCTCCAACGTTTGCAAAACTGAGACGATCGTGTTTCACGGAGGGTCATCATGAGAGTCTCCTGGAAGGTGTGGCCGGCGGGGCCGGCAGGGAAGGTGGGAAGTTATTCTATCTTGTTGCTGATCGTGGTTGCAATAGCCGGGAATTTACGATCCTCGGGATATGCGTGAGTTTGATGGCGGGATTAAAACTTGCTGCCGTCGATGGCCTGGCCGTCGTGGCGGTCGCCTAACAGTTCGTGGATCGCAGGTTCGATGGAATATTGGATGGAACGCACGGACCCATCGCAAAACGATATGTTGAATCCACCGGAGTGGGCGCTGCCGAAACGCAGGCAATCGGGATAGCCGGGCTGATCTTGCATGGGATAGTAGTCGGCGTGTGTCCAGCGGCAGAGATCCCAATCGTGGCCGCCGTAAATGGCACCGTCGTCGCCGGCATCGTTCGAAGTTTGATAGACGTCGGCGTTCAGGTATTTTTCGCCGATCAAGTAAGTATTGCTTGTGCCGTCGGTGATCGTGGCCATCGGAACGGTGCTTTGAGACGTTGAAATACCGTCGGGACTGGAATCGTAGGGCGAGGACACCTCGGTCGGGCCGCTGTTGATGGCATAATCGCCTCGGGCCAGCAACATGCTCGACGTGTAATTCATGTTTTGGAAGGGATACGGATTCTGCTGCCAGTAGATGGCCAACGGGCCAACGCCGGGGGCTCGCCGCGTCGGGCAAGACGCCAACGCGATCGGCGTTGCGGCGGCGGCGGTCCAGAGCGTTTTCTTTTCGGAATCCGATTTGCCTAGGCCGACATCGTGCAAGGCGTTCAACTCGACGAAGGGCAGAATGTTGTAAAGCCAGCCGCCGGGTTGTTCTTTTCCATAGCCTTTGTCGGGATCGCCGACCCAGCAGCCGTTCCAGCCGTCGGTTGGGAGCCAGCCTTGCGCGGCCTCGTGTTGTAAGGCTCCGAGCGCCATTTGCTTCAAATTGTTCGAGCATTGGAGCCGGCGAGCTGCTTCGCGCGCCGATTGCACCGCGGGCAGAAGCAGTGAAATCAAAATGCCGATAATCGTGATGACGACTAAAAGTTCGACGAGCGTGAAGCCCGTGAACTTTGTTTTTGCATCAACATTTCGATGGCTGGAGAACATATCGAACCTCGAACTATGGTGTTTTGTGTCACTGTGACGTTAGATTCAGATCCAACGGGTCCATTCCGGGTTTGACACGGACCTTGAGACCTGAAGTATCGGGCTTAGCATATTTTTGGGGGATGATCCATTTTTCTTTAATGCCGCCCTTGGCCACGCCCATTGAGAGGCCGTTTTTGTCGGCGAGGAATCCGCTGGTTTCTTTTTTGACGACCGTAATGCGGTATTCGCCGGGCGTTGTGCCTGGTTTGTTGCCCGACTCGATGCGAAAACGTCCCTCCGCATCGGTTGAACCGCTTGCGAGCGATCCGCCGGCGACGGGATGCAATGCAACGCCAGCCGAGGCTACGGGCTTACCGTCGAGGCGCACCGTGCCGGCGACAGTGGCCAGTTTTTCGCCGCAACCCGCCAAGCACAGCATAAGCGATGCGATCCAGAGGTTAGTCAGGAATTTGGGCCGCTTTTCCATCGGCTTTGGCTCCAAGATATTGATAGTTTTGATAGTCGACGCCTTCGCTTAGGAAATGGACCGAGCCGTCGCCGAAGGCGAACATCGCTCCGCCGGGATGACTGGATTTATAACCGATTTCCGCATTCCAATTACTGGAATGGCGACAGCCCTCCGATGATGAATCGTCGCACGAGTTATAGTTGATCGGGACCAGCGTCGAGGTGAATCCTTGGCCGTTATTCGATGCGGCCCAGCCCGATCGCTGATGCCCCGAGCAGAGGGGCAAGATCTCTCCGAAGAAGATCGTATTGCTCAGGCCGTCGTGGATCGAGGAAACCGGATTGTTGATGCTGTTGCGATAGAACACGCCGGCGCCTGTCCCGAACGAAGAAAATGTCGCCAAGGCATATTGATTCCAAGTAGAATACTCGGAGCAAGGGTGACTTTCGTTGAATGTAAGGGAGGTAGGGCCCATCGAGGCTGCGTAGTTATGTTTGGCTCTGTTACTGCCGGGGATAATAGCAGGGTAGCTGTCACTGGGGCATATGTAGGCTGCAACAACCGTAGCACCAATGAGTGTTGATGTACCCGACAACGTTTGATAATCAACCTCCGTCTTGAAATCGAACTGATCGTACAATGCTTGTTGTTCAAGATAGGGGAGAAGCCGGATCAGAATGGACCCACGATAAAGAGCCGGCACCGAGCCGTCCCAATTGTTGGGAATCAAATAGGCTCCGGTCGGCAGCGTGCCGTTGGAGCTTTCGTAATTTAATGTTGCGAGTCCGATTTGCTTTAGATTATTCGCGCATTGGGCTCGGCGGGCTGCCTCGCGAGCAGCCTGGACCGCGGGAAGCAGTAAAGAGATGAGGATGCCGATGATCGTGATGACCACGAGCAACTCGACGAGCGTGAATCCGTTTTTTTGTGGGCGGCGTTTCATAAAATCGCTATCCGTAAAGGAAAACTACCGCAGAGGATACGAAGGACGCAGAGTAGACCGGTTCAAAATCCCTCTGCGATCCTCCGTATCCTCCGCGGTTTCTATAAATTTTAGCTTATTTCCGTTTTCGCCAAGCGTAGGCTAACAGCCCCAGCAGGCCAGTAGCCATCAGCATAAACGTCGTTGGTTCGGGGATCGCCAATGGTGAAATCGTTCCATGAAAAATGCCGCTAATCTGTGTATCCGTCAACGCTTGGTTCCAAACGGCAACATCGTCCATTGCACCGTTCAGACTCATAGGAGCCCCCTGAAAACTGCCGATGTAAACTTTATCGGCAGAGATATTTGACGCAGTATAGATAGTATCCGCATAGGTCATGGTGCTCTTCAGATCACCGTTGACATACGTCAAAATGTTGGTGCCGCTGCGCACCAAAGCGATGTTATACCAATCAGTGTCGGTGAAACTGCCACCGCCACCGCTTATATCATGAAAGAAACCGCCGAGGGATGCGCGAAGGCCGCCGCCGTTGGTCGTCACAAATAACGTATCGGCACTGCCCTGCAAGCCGATGGAAAACAAGAATCGCCATCCACCGGTCGTTTTTCCGGTCTCACAAGTCTCCGCCCCCTTGAACCAAAGCGATACCGCGAAGTCGCCTGTTCCGATGGCGGGCAGGACGGCACTTGTTGCTATGTAATCGCTTCCTGCCCCTGAAAATGTCGTGCCGTAGTCGGATATGTCTCCGCTTTTGCCCCCGCCCGCGGTTGTCCAGCCGGCGCTGCCGACAAGCGAACCGTTAATACCATTGCCCGACTGATCGGCGACCGTCGTGCCGGTTCCCGCGTTCATGTCCCAGTAGCCGAGTAAATCGGCCTTCGCCACGGTGCAAGAGACCAGCAGAAGGCCGAGAACCGCGATGCAACGCACGCCATGGATTCTCAACATAATTATTCTCCCATGAAAACAAGTTAAAAAATTCTTATCATGCGATTGAAGCTAAATGTTTGACTATCTATTTTCGTTTTCGCCAAGCGTAGGCCAGCAATCCCAACAAACCGGTAGAAAGCAATGCAATACAAGAAGGCTCGGGTACAGCAAAACTAGCCGGTGAGAGCGTTCCCGCGAAAATGCCTTGGATCTGCGTTCCAGTTAAGGCTTGGTTCCAAATAGCGACATCATCAAGGGTGCCGTTATAGGCATCGTATCCCGGGCCAGAGCCTAATCGCAAGCTATGGATCTGAAGGTCCGCACTACTGGTGTAAGAAGAACCTTCCTGATTGCCATTGATATACGTTGTGACCGTTGTTCCCTGGCGTACCAAGGCAACATGATACCAACCGGTATCGGAAAAAGGGGTGGATCCGGCGACAGTATCCGTGAACCAGTAGCCCAAGGAAAACCGGGGATAATTGCCCATCGTCGCTATGCTGAGGGCCTCGGGATCGGATGGAGTCGTCGGTGGATCGTTTCTGTGTCCGTAATTATTGTAGTTCAGCATCCACCGCCATTGAGAGGTTTCCGCTCCTCTGCACCAGAGGGAGAAAGTAAAATCACCGGTTCCAAGGCTTAATTTGGAATTCGTTCCACAATCAATGTAATTATTGGCGCCCGAAATGCTCACGCCGCCGTCGATTTTGCCGTCTGCTGCCCAACTTGCACTACCGGCGGCGGGAGCATTATTGATTAGTGAAGCGTTAATACCATTGCCGGACGTGTCGTGGACAATTGTGCCGCTCGTCTCATTCATATTCCAATAAGCAACCAAATCTGCCCTGGTTGCCGTACAGGCTATCAATAAGATGCCTAGTACAGCAAATGGCGTGGCTAACCACACGCATCGCTTTTTCAACATTGCCAACCTCCTTTAGGAATGAAAAGCCCAAATAATTCTTAGCCAAACAATTGGCCTGCATAGGAACCCTAAAACTACAACGACTTCGTACTCTTCTCGATCGACTGTTCCATCGGTTCGTTAGCTACCTCCCTTCTCGACCTGTAGTTTATTGCTGCTATCGCCGCTATCGGCCTTGTCATCTGCATGAGGCAACACGTTTAACGGCGTGGCCGTTCCGTCGGCCAATGCTTTTATTTGCGACGGCTTTAACGCGATATTCCAAAGCGCGACATCGTCCAATGCTCCATCGAGGATATTGCCGTGCGGCCCTTGGCCCAATCGTAAACTGCCAATCGGAAGATTTGCAAAGCTGGTGACGGGCGATCCGTCGGGCCGACCGTTGACATATCCTTGCACCAACGACCTTTGTCGGACTACCGCAATGTGGTACCAATCGGTTTCGTTCACGTCGATCGTGGGGTTGTTTATTACGTCGGTGAACCATTCACCCAGACTTACGCGAAGTCTGGTGCCGTGAATGGTAACAACCAACGCCCCTAGATCTTTGCTGGTGCCCTCGCCGTTGTAGTTCAACAGCCATCGCCAGTCCGTCAAGTCTTTCGCTCGGAACCATAGGGCGACGGTGAAGTCGCCCTTGCCAATGGCGAGCCTTGGGCTTGATTTGCAGTAGACATAACCTTCGCCCGGAATACGGACCGCGCTGCCGAACTTCCCTTGGGTCCACGTCGCTGGGCCGTTGAGCCAGCCGTCGATATGATTGACGGACTGGTCGTAGGCGGTTCTTTTTTGCCCTTCGTTCATCGGCCAATAGGCGATCAGGGACTGCGGTTGGTCTAAAACCCGGGCAAAATGCACACTCTTGGCCACTGTGTTTGCATGGCCCTTGGGATAACGAATCACGCGGCCTTGGGGCTCGACCTCGGCCGATTCGTCGGCCGAGAGTTCATATTTTGATGCTAATGCAGTCGCCGATCCTCGCGAATCGAGTAAGACTTTGCCTTGGAAGACATGCACGCGGTTTCGTCGGTCCTTCGTGACTTCGATGCCGAACTCCGTGCCGAGGTCGGTTACCGTGGCGGTGGGAGTGCGGACGGCGAACGTGGAGGCGAGGGATTGGGGGCGGGGGGCGGGGGAAAGCAAGGGATTAGGGATTAGGGATTGGGGATTAGAAATTGGGGATTTCGGGATTTCGGGATTTTGGGATTTTGGGTCTGCTTTACTGGCCACTGACCACTGGCCACTAGCCACTAATGACTGACCATTGACCACTTTTTCTGACCCCTGACCCCTGACCCCTGGCCCCTTCTTTTCTAATCTTGCGGTGAGCTTACCGAGGGACAGAAAACCGCCGTCGCGGGAATCCACTTCGTAGGTGACCGGTGCTTGGAGGATTACTTTTGCGCCGGTTTTGTAGGAGATTTCCATCTGGCCGGATGCCAAGGCATAGCGGCGGCCTAGTGGTACGCCGGCGCCGTGGACCGTGGCGGTTTGGATGTCGGCCCATTGCACGTCGACCAGGCCGGTTACGCGGCCGACAAATTCCAGATCGTCTGGTTTATTGGATTTGAGCGGAATTGCCGCCGGATGTTGGAGTCTTGCATGCGTGGCAGGTTGCGGAATATCGACTTGATACATCCATGCACCCAAGGCGCCAAGGCCGAGCACCAGCAGCGAAAAAAGATTCGAGAATAAAAACGGATGGGCGACGTAGAGAGGGGCAGGGGAAAGGGGGGACTGGTAAGCGGCATCGTCAAAGACGATGGTGGGCAAAGGATTTGGGATTTGGGATTTGGGATTGGAAATTGGGGATTTCGGGATTTCGGGATTTGGGGATTGTGGGTCTGCTTCGCTGCCCACTGCCCACTGTCCACTGGCTGTTCCCTCGGGTATGCCGTGCCGCCATTCGAGCATGGCGTGCATGTTCATCATTTCGATATACGCCTCGAAGGCGGCGGGATCCTCATCGAGCAGCCGTTCGATGCGCTGTGATTGAGGAGCATCGCAGGTGCCTTCCATGCAGGCGGTGAGCAGCTTTTCCAGTTCTTGGGGAGTTTCGCGCCGATTCATGGCTCGTCCTCCGCGTCTGGCTTCGTCTCCACGCAATCAATCACCGAAAGCCTTGCGCGATACAGTGCGGCGGCGATGCTATTTTCGGATTTGCGCAGGCGATGCGAGATGACGTTGACGCCAAGCCGTTCGGCATATCTCATGCGAATGAGTTCGCGCTGGTAGTCGGGCAGCTTGTCGATGCACTCGTCGAGCATTCGCATCCGTTGCGTGAACCGATCGGCTTGGGGTTCTAGCCGCGCGGCGATCCGATCCAGCAATTCCTCATTAAAATTGCATCGGTGGCGATCGATGGCCTGACGTTTGCGGTAGGCCAAGACTTGGAAATAAGCGATTTTGAACGCCCAGGCGTTGAAATTCAACTCGGGCTTGAACTCGCCGGCCTTGCGCCAGAGGACCAAGTTGGTTTCTTGCAGGACGTCGGCGGCGTCGCGGCTTCCGCCCAACAGCGAGCAAACGTAGGCATAGAGCGAGCCCTGGGCGGCCGTCAGTTGCGTTGCAAATTGCTCCGACGGCGGCGGAGCCTGCTCGTGTTGTGATGTCGTCCGCTCGCTCATTTGCCGAAACGCCCCCAAAATGGTCGAAATTCGCTTTCGACGCCTATTCCTCTATAGTAATTAGAAGGAGGGGGCAAAATATGATGCAAAGGCGAGATTTTTCTCCCGGCAGGCTTGGGATATTACGGCCGGCGCACGACAAGAAATGCCATAACTCATTGGCATGTAATAGGATATGCCAAATCGGTTGCTTTTAGGGGAAAGCTATTCCGCGCGGATTTCTGGAAGGGGAATGGGCTGCGCTGATTCGATTCGCATTTCGGACCAGCAGGCCCAGTCGCCGGACGAGTTGTCGGCTGGTCCCACGTCGGCGATGAGTTTCAGCCGAATGGGTTTTCCTGCCCAGGGTGCAAGATCCGCCTCGATGGGCGTCCATGCATGTTGGATCCACTGTTTTTCGGCCACGATGGTTTGGCGGCCATCGGGCTCGACAACGGCAACGCGATACAAAATTCCATCGCCTGGATCGCTGCCGTCGCCTTTGCCCACTTGGCAGCGGAACATCGACTTGGGGGTGGTTGGTAAGTTGATCGACTCAAACAAGGCGAACACATATCCGACGCCGGTGTTGTAGGGCGGGTGCATCGCGAGTGATTTTTTAGCGACGCCGCCGCAAGTATAATCGGCCCAAGTTGCGGTGGCGTAGCTGTTGCCATTGATCGGCGTTTCAGGATTCTTTCGCAGGCATTGTCCTGCTTGGAAGCGTTCGGGGAATGTCGCCACGGAAACCGTGGTCGGCTTGAACTCAAGATTCCATTTTCTCTGGAGTGTCCAAGGGCCGGCGTTGACTTGCAACGGAATCATGCGAGATTCGCCGGTCTGCAATGTCGGCAATGGAAATTCAAGAGAAGCGGCCGTTTCGGGCGTGAGAGTAACTTTTTGCGCATCATTGCCAAGTTTTACCGCGGCCTCGGCGGCCTCGGGCCAATGCGGCGTAAGTTTCAGATGAAACTTGTCGCCGGCGGTCAACTCGGCATCTGCAAGCGGAACGACCGTGAAGTCGATCCAGGCGTCGTCGAAGGACTGCCAAATGCGGGCGCCGCCTTTCGCATCGGCCGGTACTTGGAATGCATGGTCTGACTTGCCCTTGATGCTTACGGTTTCGCCCGGCACGACACAGTTGCGCTTGCATTGTAATGCCAACGCCGGCGCGCCGGCCGGGTGGACAAGGTAGCTGAACGCTTTGGGAACGGGCGTGACAAAAACGAGTCCGCGGCTGTAGCGCGTTTGTGCGGGGCCTATCGGCTTGCTGTCGATGTCCAATGCCACGGCCGTTGCGGTTTGGCCTTCGAGGGAAATGCCAAACTCATGGCAATCTCCGACGGGAATCAACTCGAACTCGCCTTTTTCACGTTTCAGAGCGACCAGTTGGCCGTCGCTGGCTGCGCGGTTGAACCGTATGAAGCGGCCGCGACCGTCGGCGTAAATGTAGGCGGGGGAATCGACATAATCGGCTCGATGGCCGTCGATGATCGCGCTCCATGCAACCAGTTTGCCGTCGCGTGTATCTTTGACGTGCCAACTGTTGGGTGGCAACACGGCATCGGCGGTTTTCCACGTTTCGGTGGGATGGCCGTTAACCGTCACAACGAGGCCGTTTGAATAACGGGTCGTGATTTGCGAGCGTCGGAAGGCGTCGGTAGCCACGGCCGCGCTGGTATCGAGCAGTTGGCTCTGGGCGTTGGCGTAACGAATATCAACGGCCGTTTCCTGGGCATAAGCTGCGTGGACTTGTTGAACATTGAAATAGCTGCGCACGGCGTTGGGCATTCCACCGTCGAGCACTAAAAATCCGGTATGCCCGAAGGCTAATGTGGCGGCGAGAAAGCGGTCGAGTCGCATGGTGCGTTGTTCGGGCGTATTGCCGAGCCCTTGGCCGCCGCCGTAAAACATTTCCAGATTGCCCATGCCGAAGTTGCAGCATAGGGGATGCAATTTCCGCAAGTCGAAATCAACGAGCCACGGATTGATGCATAACCGCGCCGCTTGATCTTGTCCGTAGTTACCATCGGTCAGGCCGCAGTAGTACCAGTGGTTGTTGCCTTCGCTGTAGACCGGTCCATTCCATGTTTTTTTCTGGTGCAGCATGATTTCGCCGTAGGCGTAGAATGTGCCGGCAAACGTTCCGGCACGAGGCACGCGGGCGTCGAAATCGACGTATTGCCAGGGTGTAATGGCCGTGTGGACATCGCAATAGGCCGTGTCGAGATGGAACTTCTCTTGAATGATCGGCGCGAGGCGGCTTTCGAACTCGACCGCCCGGGCGGGTTTCGGATTGTAGCACCGCGCCCATGCTGACTGCCATTGACCGTCGGACTGGCGCGTCACGCAATCTTCGCTCCAATGTTCGTTTACCGGTGAGTAATCCGTGTAGTTGTTGTAAATGCCGTAACGATGGCCGAGTGCGTGCATCTTGCGGCTGTAATCTGCTTGCCCCTCGTCGCCGCCTTTGCCTGGGGCGGCGCGAGTGCGGAAAGTGAAGCTTTCGCCGCCGTCGCGCCAACCGGTTTCGTGATCGGTGATAAGCACTTTGCTCATACCATGCCGGGCGACTTGTTTCCAAAGATCGTAGTCGTGTTGGCGATTGTCGGCTCCGTGGGCAAACCACACCCGCTCGCCGGCAACAGGCATCCAGGGTGACTTGGGATTGGCCACGTTGGGCAGCGTTTCTTCGAATCGCGGAGTCACCGTTAAGAAGAGCCGTTCATGGCAGTTGTTGCGGCGGCCGTCGGTTTTCGGAAAATAATGCGATCCGCCGTTGAAAACAACGTACTCTTCAGTCACGGAGTTTGCGAACCAAAGTGACGAAGCATTTGACAGGTAGTAGTCGAGCAATGCCGAAACAAACAGCGGTTTCTCCGGTTTGCCGGTTACGACGACGGCCGGCCGGTTTTGGTAATCGCCTGCGAGGTAGGGCAGCGTGACCAATCGTGGATTGCTGAGTCCTACGGCTTTGCCGATGTCGAACTGGCCCACCAAGCCGCCGGCGCATCGCACGGTAATGGAGATCGACTTTTGCAGAAGCTCTAGCGTATACTGCACTTCGGCGGATCGTTGACCCGCCGTAGCCTTCCAGACCGACTGCACGGTGTTTCCTTCTTGGACGCAGCGGACGGGTTCAAACTTCTCCGGCATGACCGGCGGCTTGCCTGTCTCGGCGGCGAAGCGAATGCCGCCATCCTTCAAGGGCTGAAAAGCAGGGCCAGAGCCTTCCCATTCCGCAGTCAGGTCGCCCAACGTGCCGGTTGATGGAGTGTAACGATAGGTTAAATGCCCGTCCTTGCCGCGATAATGAAAGACATAGCTGTTGCCTGTATGTTCCAGGGATGTTTGAAAATCTTTTGTGAGATTATCGGGCAGGATAGTTTCGGGCCGAGTGGGGAAGGGTAGTTTCTCCGGGCCGACATTGACGCCCGGGGTGCCGTCGGGGCATGGATCGAACGGCCTCGCCGCCCGCTTGGCAAATTCGAGGGGCGGCAACGGTTCCTGATAAATCGCAAGGTTGTCGAAGTACAGGGTGCGGTCTTCGGTGTTCGATCCGCCCGATATTTCGATGCCGTCGAAAGTGGCGCCGTCTTTGAGCAAGGTGAGTTGTTCGTCGGTCAAGCGGCGGTGCATCAACCACCATTCGCACCAGTTGACGCGAGCCAACACGATCCGCACGGGCGTGCCGGACTTGGCGTGGAGCAATACGGCGATTTCGACTTGCGGTGTTTTGGGATCGGGCACCCAAGCCCAGTTGTTGCCATAGACCCAAAGGTTCACGCAATTGAAGGGGGTGGTGAGTGGAATGGGTTTGGGCGGTTTTAAGGTAACGACGGGTTTTTTGCCCGTGCCGCGATAGACCAATGCGCCGACATATTGCCCCCAGATCTGCTGCTGACGCGAACGCTCCCAAGAGGCTTCCGAGTCTACACGCTCGACCGTCCAGCCGTCGAGATTTTCAAAATCCAAGAGGGGCGGTCGGGTGTCGGCGATCCGGTTGGCCCAAACCATTTCGTAGGGGCGTTGCCCAACGGTTTTTTCGCTCCGCACGGTGTCGCAGGGCAGTAGAACAATTGCTGACAGGAGAATTATTGTGCGATACATGGGCGGGACTCCAAAAAATGCAGGGGAGATATGTTCGGCGCGACCCGGCGGGAGTACAGGTGAGGAGTTCTAAGTATGATGCCGTGTCTGGCGAATGTCAACTAGGAGAGTTTTTTCATCGGGGCTCATCCGTTTTCGATAGGGCGGGTCGAGCGAAGTGATGGCACGCGTGGAATTCTTCGCAAAATGGCGGGCCATCGCTTCGCTCGACCCGCACTACGATTTCCCACATTCAACAATTGCTCGGGCCTGGGGTTGCAAGTTTCGTTGAGAATCGAAGCAAGCGTGAAAAACATGAAGCTAGCGGGCAATATCTTCGTGTTGGTATTGGTTCCAACCTGAAAAAAAGCCCGCCCGCTTCTTGAAGGATTCGCTTGCGCTGCAAGCAGCCGCGGCTAAGCATGGGGTAGCGCTATTTTAGCCCCGACTGCTGTAAAAACAGCACGCGATTGCGACTGCGACGAACGTTGACCGGGGAAACGAATGCCTGGCTATGGCCCCAGGGTTCATGCGGTTTGCGGAAATGTCGGTTGATCCAACGGTACTCATCCTGCTCGTTCCGACATTCCACGGCGGATACGACAAGCCAATCGATTTGAGCGTTTTCTTGAAGGGGGTCAAGCAACTTCACGCCTCGCTTCGTCATGGGAGATCTCCTATTGCGTCCTACGTTGCGAATGAACCGTTCCACGGCCAATCAGATCAGCAAAATCGGTTGAAACAGCCGTGTTTGCGGTTGAATCTGGAACATTGGCAATGTCGGTATCAAAAAATCCCGGTGTATTACTTTGGCATCTGCTCGCGCATTGATGCGGGCTTTGTTTTAGGCGAAAGAGCATCTCCCGTGCCATTCCGCGTGGAATGCATTAAGTTGGGGGCTTATCGTGATATAAAGCAAATCACCACATGGGAGATACACTCCCATGTGGTGAAATGGATTCACGGCATGTATGGCTATGATGCCTTTCGGCTACATAGGTTATTAGAAACGTTTAGTAATGCCCATGCTAACCGTATCGGCCGCGGTCGTGCTTGTGACAGTACCGAGTGTTTGGCCTGACGCATTATGCAACGGACCGGTCACGCTGTTTTGGAAACAGTGCGTGTAGGTCAGCGACATGAGCCAGTCATGTTCAAACATATAGGATATACCGGTGTTCAACGTGTGCATGATAATCAAAGGAGAAGCGACGTTTGTTTGAGCAGCGTCCGAGTCGATAGGATTTTCGTTGAAACAGTAGCCTACGCGAGCTGTTAAACGATCCGTGACCTGACGTTGGGCGCCGACGGACACCGACATAATGCTGTTCCATTGCAGTCCTTGAGCGGCCCCGTCGTCCGAGAAACCGACGTGGCGGAAGCCCGGCGTATTGGAATAGTCGAAATACCGCAGGTCGCAGGCAAAGATCCACTTCTCGAAGCCGGTATAGGCCGTGCCGAACGAGGCAATCAGCGGATAGTCCATGTCGAAAGTGATCGTGACCGGGTTGCCGTCGTTATCTTGCGATTTATAACGGAACGGCTCGATCCACTGCGGACTCTTGATCGAGGCGCCGTAATTCCAGCCGGAATCTGTTTTGCAGAACAAGCCGGCCTGGCAACCGCCGCCCCATACATAGCGTGTGCCTACGCCGGCCGCCCATTCATCGTCGAACTTTGGTCCCAGAAACAGCGGCGTGGCATAGAGTTTGCCCATTGTCAATGTCGGGCCAAAACCGAACGACCAGTGATCATTCAATTGGTACGACACGGTTGGTGCAACCTGCAAGATATCCACATTGGCGGCAAGCTGACCTAGACCACCCATCGATTGGGGCATTAAAATCGGATTCGTGTGACTTGCCGAATAGTTCACCGCCGATCCGCCGATCCCGTAGATTCCGACGCCCCAAGACCAGAGAGAATCGGGATCCCTATGGACAAAAGCCATATTGGGTACGGGAATTACGCCCGGCTCGCTGGAATCCGTTCCTGAATAGGGCCCAACGGTGGAGGATACCGAGGTACTCGGCAGGATCATCTCCATGCCGAACGAGATCTCCGAAGACGATAGGCCGCTGATCGAGGCCGGATTCCAGTGTAAAGCCCCCGCTGCATCCAAGGGGCAGGCTGTAGCAGCTCCGCCCATCGACGAGTTCACCGCGCTGATGCCCCGCAAGGCAATGCCTTGTCCCCAAGCGGAAGAACTCGTAGTTAAGGCTGCGGTCAGAAGCATCCAGGCCACATAACACTTTCTACAAGTTTTGAATGATTTGGACACTGTCGAAATCCTTCCTTTAATGGGGTAACAGAAATAACAGATCTAAGGGGTATATCGGATTCGTAGAATGTGCGGTTTCTAACGAATAATCCAAAAAATGAGGTTTTCCGAGACAGAAAAAAGCGGTCTTGTCAAAAATTGCCGGTTAGGTAAGAATTGCTGCCCACTTTGTACCAACTTTTCCTTACTCCTCTGTTACTAGTTCGCTGGACCTGATGTTTTTAGAACATTCAGATTGCGTTTCTCGCGCAAAAAGGCATTCCCCTGTCTTGCGCAGATTGCCTGCACGGTTTGCTGTTTTTTGTTGGGAGTGAGAGGATGCGTCGAGGGGGAAGAAAATTCCGATTATTTCGACTTTAACGAAAGAATGGTTTTGGGAATCTCCGATATTTATTCCGTTTACGAATCGGCCGCGGATAATCCATTGGCCAACCCCCCTGAATGGAGCGCGTGACCATGAGTCTGTCTAAGAATTGGCTTTCTGGGATTGTGCTAGCGATGGCAGTCCTGAATGCCTTTAGCGGTGAGGGCTGGGCGCAAGCTTGGCAAGATCCTTCGAGTAATGACAACGGAACGACGGCGACGGATTGGAACCAAAGGGTGCTGAAACGCACCCAACGGTCGCAATGGGAAGCGAAATGGCAAGATGGACGGAGTTCGGCCAGTTCGACGAGAGCGGCTGAGTCGCGTTCTCCCGTGCGGCACGTTTCCTATGATTCCGAAGTATTCGATTCGGAGCCGGCGCCACAGGTTATCCCCACGCCGCGACCGCAGCCGATGCAGCCGAAAAAGGCGGAGATCGTCGAGTCTGACGCCACGCAATTCGAGCCAATGGCTTCCGGCGGCGTTTTTGGCGGTTCCCAAGGCTGCGACTCTTGCGGTGGCATTTCAGGTGATTGCGATACATGCGATGTTGGCGATGGTGCTCCTTGTGGAGATACTTGCGATCTTGGTTGGGAAGTTTTCGACGGCCGATGCGGTCCCTTGCTTCGAGGTCTTTCCGTGTTCGCTGGTGCGGATGCCTTCAAGGGATCCGTGGATCGCGGATCGAACGGCAACTTCGGCTTGAACGAAGGTTTGAATTTGGCCCGACCCTTGGGCGATCCCTGGGGGTGTGGTTTCCAGATCGGTGCGAATTTCGTCCAGAGCGACTTTTCAGGCGCGCATACGGTTGATATTGGTGAGAATCACCATTTGAATGCTGCCATGCGCAAGCAGTACTTCACGACGGCCGGCATCTTCCGTCGAGCCGATCCTTGCGGCGGTCTCCAGTGGGGCGTTGCTTACGACTATATGCACGATGTCTATTATGAAAATGCCAATCTCCAGCAGATCCGTAGCGAAACCGGCTGGGTGATCGACAGCACCTATGAAATCGGCTACTACGGGGCCTATGGAGTCGGCACGGATCGGATCATTGATGGACGCTTGGATGCAACGGATATGTTCGTGTGCTATATGCGTCGTAATTTCGAAAACGGCGGCAATGGCCGGCTTTGGGGCGGTGCCACGGGAAACGGCGACGGACTTCTGGGCGTCGATCTTTGGGTGCCCTTGGGACGCGGCTTTGCACTTGAAAACAGGCTTAATTACATGATTCCCAAGCAAGGCACCGGGTCTAACGCTCAATCGCGTGAGTCTTGGGGATTCGTTGTTCAGTTGGTTTGGTATCCGGGTCAGAATGCCAAGTGCCAACAGCAGAATCCGTATCGAGCCATGTTCAATGTGGCCGACAACTCGCTATTCATGGTTGATCGCGTCGAACACTAAGCGAGTGACAAATCGATCCGTTCAGGGGATAGGTGGGGCGGACATTGGAGTCCGCCTCATCTTTTTTTATGTAGAGACGTAATCCATCTCCCTGGCCGCTGTCTTCTAAAGCGTCCAGGGGGCCAGCATATCGCGGTGCATCATTTTAGCGGCGGCCTCATCGCCGAGGATGGTTGCGGTTTTGGGATCCCAGGTGATCTTGCGTTTCGTGCGCACGGCAATATTGCAGAGATGGCTGATTGTATCACTGCGCACGGCATCGGATAAATGACTGGCGGGCTGTTTGCGGGATTTCACCGAGGCGATGAAATTTTGGCAATGCGCGAGCCCGCCGTCACGGATATCGTTCGGCGTAATCTTGGAGGCAAGCAGCGATTTCGGCTCGGCATCGATGCCGCCGCGCCAGAGACGCACCCAACCTTGGTCGCCGATGAATTTCGTGGAATCGTTTCCGGGCTTGAAGGTCATGGCGACGCCGTTGCCTAGTTGGAGTTTCATGTCCCAGTTGTAGACACAGTCGTAAAGTCCTTCGTTGGGAATGACGCCGGTTCCTTCGACCGTGATAGGGCCGGCGATGTCGGCGTTGCTGCCTAGAACCATGATATCCAGCGGATGAGCGCCCCAGCCGCCTAAATAGCCGATCGAGTAGTCGTAGATCCAATAGGTTCCCGGCGGATGGCAGCGTCCGGTGGTGTAGGGTTTTTGCGGCGCGGGGCCGCACCACATTGCATAGTCGAAATTCGGCGGGATGGCGGCCGTTGGAGTTGATCCGCCCGTGCCGCCGTTGGGGGCAATCACTTCGATCGTGTGGACCTTGCCGATTCGACCGCTTCGCACGATCTCGCATCCAATCTGAAAATGCGGCGAGCTGCGTTGCTGGGTGCCGTATTGGAAGATGCGGCCGTTCTCAGTAAATACCTTGAGGCAGGCTAGATCTTGTTCGATGCTTACGCCGAGGGGTTTTTCCACATAGGCATCCTTCTTAGCCCGGGCGGCTGCGTTGGCGATCGGCACGTGCCAGTGGTCGGGCGTTGCAACAATGACGGCATCGATATCTGTACGGGCCAGCAATTCGCGAAAATCGCTGTATGATTTTCCTCGGATCATCTGGGCGTAGCCTTCGCGACGTTCCTTATAGCAATCGGCAGTGGCGACGCTTTGCACGCCTTTGCAGGCTTGAAAGTGGCTGAATAATTGGCCCATGCCGCCGCGATTGCCGACGCCGATGTGGCCGAGCGTGACTCGTTCGCTGGCGGGCGGTGTGTCGGCGTTGCCTAAGGCCGTTGAAGTGATCACGTAGGGAGCGGCGGCGACTGCCGCTGTAGTTTGCAGAAAACGACGCCGGGAAATGCGATTCTGTGGCATGGCAACCAGTCCTTTGCGGCGGGGAAATATGCTGGAAGGTGTTCTGATTCCGCGAGGAACCAGACGCCATTATAGTCGAGTTGCCAAGGAATGATCTTCTAATTTCTTTCAGCGAAAGAAATTACATAAGAATCGCGGATTCTTTGGGGATTTGGTGAGATAATGAACCGGGTTACCAACCAAAGTAAGCCGTTTTCCGGCGTTCCGATGGTCGGCCGTGGGCTTTTTTTGCGGTGCAAGGGTTATGTAGATCGCTTGATCGATTCGGCCACGTCTTGGCAGATGTTGCGGAGGTCGTTGACGGGCACTTCTTCGAGCCGTTTGCCGCGTTTGTCGAGTTGCTCGTTGATTTTGATGGCCGTTTCCTGCATGACGGAATGGGTTTCTTGGCAGCCGCCGACAAGAAAGAAGTTTTTGCCCCGGGTCAGGCGGGTCTGCCCGTCATCGTTGTCAAACGCCAGCCCGAGCAGAGCGGCGGATTGGGAACCTTCATTGGCTGCTTTCACGATGTTGCTTTCGCTGAAAGTTCTGGTTGGTATACCAATTCTACCTTGATTCCAAACATCGCCGCATGTTTACCTTTGGGGAAAACATGCGTGCTTTTCACCAAATGGACACGAGAATGGAAGGTTGTAATGCGTATTAGTGCTTTTTCTTCGGGAAAAACTGTTTGAGCATGTCGCGGGCGGCGTCACGGCTATTTTCGGCCGTCGGCTTGGCAGGCTTGGGAGCAAAGGGATTATTGGCCTGCTCGGCCGTCATGATCGCGGTGTCGCCCAGATGGTTGTTTGTCGTATCGCTTGGCTCCCACGGTTTCTTTATCGGCGCGGCGACGCTTTTATCCTTATCTTCCTGCAACCAACTGCTGATATCCAGGTCGTCATCCGCGGCGGCGGCGGCAACGGTTCGGGCGGCGGCCTCTTGAACGTTGTTGACCTTGGGCTTTTTCTTGCCGATGAGGCTGACTGCGGTGCGGACGTCCAGCTCGATGATGCCGATCTTGATTCGGTCTCCGTTTTTCAGTTCGCAGCGGTCCTGCACCCGTTCGCCATTGACGAGCGTTCCGTTGACGCTGCCGAAATCGACCAAAACGGCGGAGTCTTTATCTACTAGAATGGCACAATGCTTGCGGCTGATGAGGGTGCTTTGAGGGCGGAGGCGGCATTCCTCGCCCCGGCCGATCAAGAACTCGGGCCCTTGGACAGGAATTTCCATGCCCTCCTGCTTGCCGCCGACTACGATCAACTTCACTTCCATTGCCTGCTCCCTATCGCGGCGAAAGAAAGGAATCGCCGCCCATTTATAACCCGAAGGAGGAGGATACTCTGCGCATAGCGCCAGAACATTGCCCCCCTGTGATATTATCAATTTTAGCACAGACCGTCAAAGGACTCGGCCCGGTGGGGGCGGGGAACTGTGACGTTGGGCGTTGTTTTTGGACGGAGAGAGTGGAGATTTGCTGGAAAAGGAGGGTTTTTGCACCAATACGAGGCCTTGTGCTTTTTTGGGGGAAAATGGGGGCGTGGCCAAAAAAATGCCTTTAGGCAGGGCTTTTCGGCAGGTACAATCAACGCTGTTTATTGCGCCGAGTAGCAAGAGGCAATTGAGCGAAATTAATTGCTAGGATGCGGCGTAACCTGTTGTCGGGATTGGGCTTAAGAGTGATTTCTCGAAGTGGATTTACTGCGGAAATTTATGGAAAAGTGCCGAATTAGGGTTACGGCATATTTGGGGATGCGGAAGATCGACGTAAGTGCTTTGGTGGGGCTCGCTAACGCTCGACCCACCCTACTGGAGAATTGACGTAAAGCCTATTTGCACTGAGGTTCACTACGGTGGAACGCCAGGTTGATTAGCGCGTAGGCGCGGGGTTAAATTGGGGTCGAAATGAGGAAAAGAAATGCAGATTGGGAACCGCAGATGGACGCGAATGAACGCGGATAGTGTTGCTGCCTGGCCGGAAATGATGAACCACAGATGGACACGGATGAACACGGATGAGGCAGGGAGCGCAGCCGCTGCGAGAACCGATGGTGTTGGGATGTCGAACAAAAATCACGCGAAGGCGCGAAGGCACAAAGGAACCGCAGATGGACGCGGATAGGGGCGGCCGGCAGGTGCTTCCTTTTTTATCACGAAAGATCGGAAGGATGAAGATACGAAAGAGGGAGGTTGCGATGTTGTGTCAACCGCGGGCAACTGTTCAGCAACGACGAGCGGGTGCAGCGGAGGGCAAAACGGTGCAGTCTCGATTCGACGTTCCGTGTGGAAGGTCGTCCCTAAAAGGAATTGGCATATAACGGTTCCTGGCACATTTATTCTGACGCAATGAGCGAAAAAATGGGGATTGGGAACCGCAGATGGACGCGAATGAACGTGAATAGGTGGTGTCGGGGGAGTTGTTCGAGACAGGATTTACAAGATTGACAGGATTGGGTTGATTGACGATTTGCGGGGGGCAAATATAAGGGTGTGGATTCACTGCATTAAAAAGGCTATTGAGGGATGGAATTTACCCTAACCTTTCTCTCAAAGGGAGGCGGGGAGGGAAGGGGGGCGAAGCGGAGCTTCGGGGAAGGGCGTTTCCAAGCTGGAGTTTGGGAACGAGTGGCAAAGCTAGCGGTACCCAAACAAACACACTGGCGAAGCCAGTGGCACTCAGCGAGGAGCGAAGCGGAGCTTCGGGGATGGGTGTTCCCAAGCTGGAGCTTGGGAACGAATGGCAGAGCTAGTGGCACCCAAACAAACACACTGGCAAAGCCAGTGGCACTCAAGCGGACAAGGGCCGTGAACGGCCCTAGCATTTGAATTTCGGGATACCCTCAAGCTGGAGCTTGGGAACGAATGGCAAAACAGCGGAAAAAGGAGCAGGAGGGTCGTCTACGACCCTGACATGACATACGGTTGAGGGAAATTGGTTTGTTCGGCGTCCATCATCCCGGCGTAAACGCACGGGCCTAATACCGCCTGCGGCGGACAAGGGCCGTGAACGGCCCTAGCATTTGAATTCCGGGATACCCTCAAGCCGGAGCTTGGGAACGAGTGGCAGCATTTCTCACCGGAGCCAGTAGCACCCAAACAAACACACTGGGCAGAGCCGGCGGCACTCAAGTGTTCAGGATTGTTTGCGGGAGCTATATGGCTTGCTTTGCTCGCCGCCAATAGAGGATTGGCAGCAAGGCGAACAGGCCGGTGAGCATGGCTAACATTCCAGGCTCGGGAACAATGCTGATGGAGCCGGCATTGTAGGTTACGCCCACCAATGGATCGTCCGTGCCTACGAAAGTGTCGCCCCAAGTCGTGTCCATCAAGTTGAGCGCGAAGGAGCCGCTCGTGACACCGATGGTGCTTACGATGAGCTTGGCCAATACCCCATCACCATCAACGGTAGTATCGGTTTTTGCTGCCGCCGACAGATAGGCAAGCTGAGACAAGAAAGCCGTGTCGGGAGCACCAGAGTTGTTGGATTCGAAAATGGTCCCATCCACGATACTTCCGTTGGTGAAGCCTGGGAGAGGTGAACTGCCGACAATTTCCGCCATCACAACGGCATTGGTAACGGCATCGCCGCCGGAGATGTTGATTAGGATTTCCTGATCGGCGGTATTGGGCTGGAGATACCAGTTTCCGGCATTAACAACAAGATCGGCCGCCACCGGATGAACGGATAGCAATAGAATTGCCATCGCACCAAGAATGAGACGTTTCACAACGCTACCTCCAACGTTTGGGCCAAATGAACCAGGTTAAGAGTGACAGCTAAAAGCAGTGTAACCCTTGCTGCAAAATACATCAATACTTTCGCTCTAGAACGACGTGCCCGATCGACGACAATTCCTCCAGAATGCGTAAATAACCTAGAGTTTAGTGCAAAAAAACACTACAACACTCCCCTCTTTAGGACTGCATCTACAGCCAGCAGGCTGCTCTGTTTCAGTTTCTTGTTAAGTTGCTCGAAGTCATAGAGCCAATTCAGGTAGCCCAGCGAGTTATCTTGGGGTGTTAGTCTCAGGACCGTGTCGTGGGCGGCCGTTGTCGTGTTCGATTTCGGGCCGGCGCTGGTCAGAGTTGTTTTCGTCGAAGCAAGACTAACCTTGGTTGCAGTTGCTGCTTTCAGATTGCCGGCTGACTCGTTCAGCCCGGTCACCTGAATCTTTACCATTGCCGTGTCCAGCAATCCGTTGCTGTCTTTGACTGTGTAGGTGAAGGTGTCCCAGACGGTTGTTCCGGCTGCAAGTGCCTGGATGGTCGCCGCCGTGGAGGAATCATATCGAACCGTTTTGTCGGCGTTGATTTTCAAGGACGCGCCAAGGCGGCTGGTCGTGTCGAGTCGGGATACGCTTAATTTCCCCGCATTGGCATTTCGATCGTTGCTCAAAACGGCAATTGCCACGGCCGTATCCTCATTCGTGGTCGCTGCATCGTCGGTTGTCAACACGGCCGGCGCTATAATCAATTTCAGAGCCGTTAAAGGGTTCGTAATGTTTTTACGAACAAGGACTTCGTCGATTGAGTTCACCAATTTGTCGCGGTCGAAATCGTACACATCGTTAATAGCAGCTCGGTTCAAAGGGGAGTGCTGATTCTTTCGGACCCCAACTTCGTCAGAACTATTGACGTATGCATAGTTTGTGTCGCCCGACTCGCCGATGGCGTTGCCGAAGTAAAATACATCGTTTTGGGCCAGGCCGGTATTCGCCGTCGCCTTGACGGTCATCTGCAACCATTGCTTCTGGATGGCGTTATCCGCCCAAGTAAGGGTCAAGCGATAACGGACAACGCCATTCACCGTGACTTGTCGAACGGTGATGCTTTGGGGCGTCGGAGCGGCTGCCCAACTGTCGGGCGTCGTCGTATTGCCGGCCTTGAATTCAAAATCGCCGGCGGTTGGGGCGCCGGGCAAGTAGTCGAAGTCGATCATAATGCCGTTGATGCCGCGGCTGTAACTCGTGTAATTGGCGAATGTGGCGGTCTTGCCGGGCAATAACGCTGTTTTGTCGGCGGCAATGGCGCTGTCGTCGCTGGTGTTGGCGGCCGTTTTGTTGCCGTCCCAGGCCGAATTGTTGTAGAAAATGTACCGGCCTTGAACCGACGAGGGGCCGACGGTCACGGTCACGCTTGCCGGATTCGAGACGAAGCCGGAGGTGTCTTTAACGCGATATGTAAACTGATCGGTTCCTTGATATCCAGCGGTTGGTGTGTAAAGAATGGTTCCGTGGACCAGATCGACCGACACTTGGCCGTGGCTTGGCGCTGCAAGGATCGCAAGGGTGGCGGGGGCAATAGCACCTTCGGGATCGGTGTCGTTGGCCAAGACGGCGATGGTCGTGGCCAAACCCTGAATCGTTGTCACCGTGTCGGCAACAGCTTTGGGATAAGGCGTTGTGCCGGGCGATGGGGCCTGGGGGCTCCAACTTGTGGCATTGTCGCC
>CAYWGR010000017.1:12929-17104 GCA_964458015.1 uncultured Planctomycetaceae bacterium | reverse complement strand
TCAACGATTTGCCCAAGCCCGCGGCATCGGACGACCAGGGTGACGCAATTCCGTAGATCACTTCGTCTTCAAGCACCGAGGGGTAGAGGGTGGGCTGTTCGGCAGGAGGCACGTCGGGATAGTACAATTGCACCGTGCCGCCTTGGTCGTTCAAGAGGCCGGAATAGCCTCCGACCAATTGTACGGAAGTTCCGATGTTGTAGTAAGAACGGAAGGCGGCCAGTTTGGATGCATTGGCTGAATTGTTGGGATCGAACGGCAGGACCACCAACGAGGAATAGGCGGCCAAGGATGTGCCGGAAGCGAAGGCGAAACTGATATCGCCGCCAAGCAGCCAGTTCGTCAACGATACGGCCGAGGCCGTGGAATTGTAGATTTCGACGAATTCCAAGTCGCCGGCGTTCGTCATCGAGCCGGGATTGTAGTGGACTTCACTGACGATGATCGGTCCGAACTTCGGTCCGCTGTTGGCGGAGCCGAGCGTAGTTGAAACCATCGGATAGAGAACGCCACTGCTGTTCGGCCATCGTCCGAGCGAATTGCCGTTGATGACCGCGCCCACGTCGGCATGGTCGGCGAATTGGGTCAAGTTGCCGGAAGCATCGGCGCGCATTAACCAAACGTCGCCGCCCACCGCGGCATCCAATAGTGTGAACGCCGTTTGGTTTAAGACGACGTATTGGCCGGCCTGAAGGACCGTTCCGTCGGGAATGCGATATTTCAGGAAGTTTTTCGCGGTATCGCTGAGATACCAGCCGCTGATGTCGATCGTCTGCGTGCTGGTGTTGAGCAGTTCGATGGAGTCGGCAAGCGTCGAGCCGTTGGTAGGCAGCACTTCATTGACCACCACATCGACAATCGACCCCACGCCGGCGGTTCCCGGGCTGCCGCCGTATTCGGTGCTAGATCGCCAATTCGCCGCACTGTTCAGGTTTCCGGTCGGATTGATTACTTCCAACGAGGCGCCCTTGCCGCCGGCACGGCCGGGCCAATTGCCGTCGGCGCCATAGGTGAACTCGAAGATGGTGCTGCCGAAGCGATCAACGAGCGCCACCTTCTCGCCTTCATTGGCGAACTTGCCGGAATACACGCCGGTGACCAGGATACTCGTGCCATAGCGCGATTGAAACGCCGCAACATTCCGGGCTACGATGATATATTGACCCGGATCCAGCGTGGTGACGCTGCCGTCGCTGAAGTTGAAGGTGATGCCGTTGGTAAACTTGGCCTCCGCCAGATCGACGACCTGGGAACTGGTGTTGCGGAGTTCGATAAACTCGAAATCCTCGGTCGAATAGCTGCTGCTGGACAGCGGGGCGTAAGGCGCGTAGTTTAGTTCCGTAACGACGAGATTTGCGGCCGAGGCGGGAGTGCCCACCGTGAAGTCCGCTTCGTTCAGCGCCGACCATGTGCCGTCGCCGGCCAAGGCGCGGGTTTTCAGGGTCGTAGCGCCGGTCAACGTGATAGGGGTTGAGCTGTTGTAGACCAAGGCCGAGGACGAGACATCGCCGCCGGTCAGCCGGGGATCGGAGCCGTCGAGGGTATAGTAGATGGTTCCGGACGCGGCGCTGATGGCGACCTTGAAACCCCAGGCCGCCTGGCCGCCCTGTTGGTTCAGCGTCGGCGCGTCGATCGAGGGATAGAATCCCTTGTTACGGAACTGCTGTAAGACAACCGATGTGCGTTGGGGGAAATACGTGTCCAATTCCCAATCGAGGGTACTGGCCCAATTGTCGGTAGTGTATTGCGTTCCCGTGACGTCGCCCCAGCGAGCCGATTCGGCGAGGATCGCCGGCTCGATCTCGGCGGCGATTTTTGAATAGAGCGCGGCGGCGGCGGACGCCGAGAGCGCTCCATTGTTGAAGCAGGCCTTGTACAGCCGGTCGGCGAGCAGAATGCGAAATTCGGCATTGGCGCAGAGCTGCTGGAACAGTCGTGTCGGCTCGTTGTCGTTGTTCATCGCCGTGATGTCGGTATCCACATTGAGCAACGTTCCCTCGGCGTCCCAACTGACGAACTGGTAGCCGGCCCCGGCCTCGCGTTTGCGGAAGGCATACCAGTTGTGCCAATCCCAGTCCCAGTTGCCGCCGTAGAAGTTCAAGATCACGTAGTCGGCCAGACTGGAAACGTCGAGATACTGTTGCAGCAGTTGGTAGGCGTTGTTGTCGATTAGAGCCTTGGAATTGTACTCGTGGCCGGATTCCGCATACCCGGTGTTGGCGATCCGGAACATGGTGTCCCAGGCATTCAAGTCGCCGTTGATCGTGTTGTTATTGTGGATGATGTCGTAATCGTCGCTGTCGCCCCCGAGATAGGATGCGGCAAAATGCTCGTCGGGGCGTTCGCAGGCATTGTAGACGCCCCAGTAGAGTCCGTTGATATAGACGTTGACGAACGTGCCATGCGACGAAACATCGCCCATGGCCAGTTGGGCGGCGCGGTTCCACTCGTCGCGGATGAACTGGGCGTATTCTCCTCCCCCGTAGGAAGAGTCATTCCAGGTCCATAGCCAGGAGTCGTTGAAATTAGCGCGCAGCGCGATGGTGTCGTATTCCTCGGCGGCATCTTCGCCGAAGAAGGCATAGGCAAGTTTCGACGCGCCATACTCCGCCTTGAAACTCAAGCGGAGCGAATGCTTGAGAAACGTCGGGGTTCGGCTGTATCCGCCTGTTACCTCTAGACCGGCGTTGATCTGAAATCCCTCGGTGCCGTCGGCATATACCAGTTCGGCCGAGGCGGGGATTTCCAGCCCGTCGATCGTGGGTTGGGAGTAAATGCCGTTGGTTCCGAACATTTCGTCGGTGTTCATCACCAGCGACAAAGTAGGCAGCGACAACAGGCAGTTCTTGACGGCGTCGGAATTTCCGCCGACGATCTCTTGGTCCATTGCGTAGTCGGCCGTAATGCTACTCGACGAGCTGGTCCACGAGCTGGGAAAGCCCGAGGGATTCGCTGTTTGATTGACCACGTCGTCGAGGAAGATGTAGGATTGCGTGGCAACCGCGCTGGCTTCGTAATCGGTCTTGTAGGCGATTGCGCGGACGACGGCCGTCGTGCTGATTTGGATCGAACCGGTGTAGATAATGCCCGACGTTTCGGTCGGCGCACTGCCGTCGAGCGTGTAGCGGATTGTGGCGTTCGGCGTGGCTGTTGCGAGGGTGAGCGTGAATGATTCATTGCAAAAACCGTGTTCCTTGCTGAACGTCGGCTCTTTCACGAAATCGACCACTCCCGACCGATTGGCAGTGCCGGGCGTGGGCGTGACGAAATAGCGCTGCACGGCCACGTCGGTCTTGGTGGTGACCAGTTTCGGCAGGATCAAGAGGTCGGTGCTCGACAGCGACGCATTCAGGCCTTGGATGGCCAGAACGTTCGTGCCCTGGACCAAGACGCCGAGGTAGGCGCTCACATCGATCTGCTCGTAGACCAATGCGTCGGCGGTTTCATGCAAGGCGGTGGCCGCGGAGTCCCAGGCCACGGTGCTCGGCGCATTGCGTGAAGCAATTTCGACGCCGTTGAGGTATGCGACGAATCCATCGTCGTATTTCATCAGCAGGCTCATGGCGTCGCCGAGCGATGCGAGGTTGTTGATTTCGAAGGGAATGCGCACCCAGATCGACGTATTGACCCCGTTGAGGGCCGATTGCACGTTGGTTTGAATCAGGTTGAGATAGCTGGTCAACGCAATTCCGCCGTTGGCGGTGTCGCCGACAAGGTCGAAGGCGTTGGAATCGAACGAGCTGTAGGCGCCCTGGGCGGCGAAGAGCTCGACTGAAGCGGCGCCTCCTTGTTCGTAGAAGACCAAACGCACGTCGTATACGCCGGTCTGTGTGATATTGAAGGTCGACAGCGTGTCAGACGCGCCCCTTGGGTCCGGATACGATGACGTGAAGACGGTCGAACCTTGGGTCAACGTCAGCGAGAACCCGTCGTCGCTATTGACGCCGAAAGTCCAGTTGTCTGCTGACGAAATCATGATTTTTCCGGTCACCTCCACCACGAAATTGTCCGTATCCGCGCCGATGCTGGAGCCGGGGACCGCGATGTCGTCGCCGAAATGGCCCGTCGATCCGTTTTCGAACTAGTTGATCGTCGAGGCGGAGACCGTGGTTACGGACGACTGGTAGGAGGAGTTGGCGATGACGGTCTCGGCGGTGGCAAGAGAGCCGACGGCG
>CAYWGR010000017.1:0-12919 GCA_964458015.1 uncultured Planctomycetaceae bacterium | reverse complement strand
AGCAATTCACGGTGAACGTTTTGCTGCCGGTTTCGTAGCCGATGCCCGTGGTGGCCGCGGCGCCGCTGCCGGGTAGCGTGCTGGTCCAAGAGGAATCGTTGAAATTCGCGGCGGTCCATTGGGAGGAGGCATTTTGCGATGCGGGCACCAGGTAGGAGAGCGGCGCTCCTTCGGACACGAGAACGGTTTCCGGTTGAGACAGGCCGTAGGAAACGTCCTGATACTGGCCGGGATACTCTGGTGCATATTCGTAGGAGATTGTCTCGCCGTCCGATTCGACGATTGCGAGGTATTCGCCGTTGGCGCTGAGCGCGAAGTTGGTGTGCAGATTGCCAGCCGGATCGCGACGGTTTTTGTTCGAGGCGAAGACGACCATGTACTCGTTGCCGGCAAGAGTGACATCCGGAAAGGCCCACTTCGTCAATTCCGAGGCGTTGTCGGTCAGATACCAACCGTTGAGGCTGACTTCGCCGGCGGAGAGGTTGTGGATTTCGACCCAGTCGGACGCATCGCCGTCTTCGTCGAGGAGTCCCTGGTGATTGCTGGCCAGAAACTCCGAGATGACGACGGGCCCCGCGTTTAAGACGCAACGTGATTCGAGAGACTCGAAAAGCAGCCGATTGGTGCGAACGCGATGGGAGCGAGAAGCCCGCGACTTCCGCCCAAAGCATGCCCCGCCGGCGGCCAGGATTGCGCGATGGAGATTGCGCACGTTGACCACCCCTCTCTATTCCCGAGAACAATCCCGCCCAGAAATTGAGCCGGGATTCGCCGGTATCATGGCAGAAAAGCGAAGTATTGTCAATAAAAATGCCGGTATCCCAAGAAAAACTGATTGACATAACCTCAAGTATTGATATGCTAACAGCGTTCTGGTTCGATGGACGAAAGTTTCGGCCCTGCTCAACCGGAGTTCTAGGTTTATTCTTGGCCACGGAACACGCTTTCGTCCCGCGCACTTGTGCCGTTGTTTTTCATCGGTCCATCCGTTTTTAGGAAACAGAAGGAGGCAGCGATGTGGTTCCCCGGTTTACGGCAACGTAAGTTGCATGTTGCGCTATTGCGCTTTCTTGGGATGTCGGCGGCGTGTCTTCTCTTCTCTGTCTATGCCGTCAATGCATTCTCGGCCTGGTCCCAAAATGCCCTGATCGTCAATGAGTACAACGCCGTTGATAGCGGCAAGTATCTTGACAAAAAAACTTACTCCGAGAGCACCAAAGAGGATTCTTATTTCAAGACAATCTCCGGTTTGCCCGACGGCCGCATTCAAGGCAACGGCGGCAACTGGGTGGAACTCGTTGTGACGCAAGATCACTTGAATATCCAGGGTTGGTCGTTGCGTTGGGTTTCGACCGATAATGCCGCTGCCACCAAGGCCGATAAGGTGAATGACTATTGGTATGGCAGCAATGCCTATGAGCAGGGCATCATTACCTTCAGCAACACGGCCGGAGTTTGGAGTGATCTCCGAGCGGGTACCATCATCACGCTCAGTCAAAAACAGTTGATTGCCGTCGATACCACGCTTGATGGCAGCAATCGCAATTTCACGGATAGTCCTCTTCCGAGCACGGCCGAGGTGAACATCGATCTATCGACCAATACGAGCTTTAATCCCGCAGCCAATGACTGGTGGATCCATGCATGCACCACGCAAGAGCAGAGCGGCAGTCAACTGGTAACTACCGTTACGAATGTGACCGGAGATACAGCGGGCGATTTCTCGGTGGGCCCCGATAATTGGGAGATGAGAATTCTCGATCAAGATCTCAATGTCGTTTCCGGTCCTGTAGGCGAGGCTATTACTGGCTGGAGCGGCGGCGTTAATGGCAATGAAGTCGGTAAATTGCAAACAGATCCCTCGGGCAGCGTTACTCTCGCAAATTACAGCGATGGTGCTAGCAGCAGCTTTGGCATGGCCAATGTTTGGACAACCAGCGGCATTTCCTATGAGCAGGATTTTTCGCCGCTGCGCGCCGTGGTGCCAGAACCTGGAACCATGATCCTTTTGATCGCCGGCAGCTTGGCATGGCTTCTGGTCCGGCAACGACGTGCAGCGAGATAGTGCGGCGGTCCTAGGGCCGGCGGATTTTTGGCGGGACGTTTGTTATGCGGCTACCGTCGTGGCCAAGTAGGTGATGTTGGTCACCCACTTGCGATTCGGAGCGTCGGCCGTGAAGTCGCGGCCGGGCGTGTCTTCGGCCTGCTGAATGCTCGCGTGACGTCCTGCCCGCGCACTTGGCTGCCTGTCGATCGAATCATCGTAACCCGAGGGCTAAACGTTCAACGCGCAACCCATGATGCGGACGGGAAATGAGTCGCGGTGTTGGGTGATCCAGGCGTATTTCACAGCGACTTCTTTGAAAATACGCCATTGCTATTGATGTTTGCTTGGATAATGAACCGGCCAGTCAACTTGTTTGGCCAAGATTTCGGCCTTTCGACGACCAGCCCTTCAGGTCGGCGCCCGGGCCTCGGTTGATTAGCGATGCAAAGTTCAGTGGATTACGGTGGCCTCGGGATGATCAAGTCGAAGGAGCATCGTTAGATAGTCGCGGAGATTGCGAGTCAGGAGAAAATGATCTCGCACAAACTCATGGCCAGTCTGGCCCATGCGTTGCCGTTTTTCGGCATATCGCAGCAAGTAGCGAATGCGGTATGCGGCACCCGCGGGGGAATATACCAGAAATCCGGTCTGATAATCGTGGACTTGTAGAGTAATGCCGCCGCACGCACCGCCAATTACCGGCTTGCCTTTCCAAAGGGCTTCGGTAACAGTGAGCCCAAAGCCTTCCCGAAGCGATTTCTGAAGTACGATGGTGGCCGAGCGCTGAAGAGCATTGATTGTGCGGTGCGAATCGGGGGGAAGCATTAAAACCTTGAGATGATCATCCTCTCCTGCGCGATCAAGCACTTCGCGGAGGACATCCGCACCTTCGGGGTCATCGTCTGCGGGGCCGCCGACTAACGCCAACTGCATTTCCGGATGGTAAGGTTGCAACAGATGATATGCCTCGATCACGCCCAGCGGATCCTTAAACCGATCAAACCTGGAAACCTGCACCAACAGAGGCCGCTCGGGATCGATGCCGAGCCGTGCAAGCGTTTCAAGCCGTTCGGCATCGGGGATGGCGCAGTTCTTGTCGGATAGAGGATCAATCGATGGAAGAATTAGAAACATGGGGCATGCCAACGGCCTGGCAAATGCAGGCATCGAAAAAATCGCCGCATCGTAGTGCTTGATTGCGGCTTCCAAGTATTTCCAAACAGCTCGATTCGGACGCGAAGCATCGATGTGGCACCGCCATATCCATCGGCCTACCTGTCCCGGCGGTGTGAATTGTGGAAGGTAAATTGGCTGGGGATCATGTACGAAAACAATATCCGCCTGTAGGTTGAGGCGTAGTGCGTTTTCTCGATTAACTTCATAATGCAAGTCAAAATCGCTTTTTTTGAGCGACACCGGGAGGCCCTGCAATCCGTTATGAAAGGCTTTCGTAACGCGATAGAATTCGGGAGAACCGGACACTACTTCCCAACGTGCGCTGATTCCCAACTCGTCCAACAACGGTATCATCCAACCAAGTATTTCCGCCACGCCTCCGCCGCTTCGTGTTGAATTGACATGGACAATCCGCTTTCCGGCCAATCGTTCGGCCAGCCGGCGAAGGCGTTCTACCTCCTGGTGGCCTACAATTTCTTCGTAACGATCCAAGAGTCTCATGAGGCGGTCCTCGAAACAGGTGGCGCTTCCTCGACGTAATGTCGAAAGGCTTCCATCAACGCCTGTCGGAGTTGGCTCAAGTTCAAAAAATAGAAGTCGATCCCTCGTAATGCCGTTACGAGAGACGGATCGGCCCCACATTTTTCGAGCCACAACGAAAAGTCATCCGACTGTCCCGCCGTACGCCATCGGGCGTCGTGGACATGGTAGAACAACGACCTTGCCGACATCCGTTCAATCGTTTCCAATAAAGCCGCCGGAGAAGATACACGATCACCGGTGTCGTAAGCGATCAGGTGCGACTCGATCAGATGCAATTCCAAGCCGGGGCGGCACCACAATGCGTGATCGGATCCCCATATTCGATCTTCGATCACATTGACCAGTGCTGCTCGCAATGCCGTGGTAGACTGGAGCCGATAGGGATCGACCAACCCCAATTGCTCTCCCAACACGTTATCGCCCAAGACTGTCCAGCACCAGCGAGCCAAATCATTGGGAAATTCATGAAGCTCGAAATGATTCTCCAAGGCGCAACGCATCATGTGATGTTCCAGCACCGGATCCGGGACGGTGCGGATTGCCTCGAGAAGCTCTCTCAAATTCGAACACGCCCGGCCCGTAGCGCAACGCACCAGACTGCAATCGAAAAGGCAAAAAGGCTCGACGGTTTCCATTACCCGATGTCCTTTCCTTATCTTGATCGTTCTACGAGATATTATACTCAGACGGCAATCCCCCCACCGCAGGTAAAGCTTGACGAATAGCTAGGGCCGGACAATACTTGTTCCATTCTTCTGCAACGTAGAATTACACACCGTCTGTTTGTCTACCCGCTGGTCCTTGTTGCGCCCGCGAGAACGAAAAGGTGACGAAATGCAGCGGAATAAAACATATCCTCCGCAAGGCGCACTGCGCCAGACAGACGGAAGCGTTCTATGGCGAATATGGGCGCCACTGTCTTCAACCGTGTCGATCGCGTTTACAACCTCAGGGGGATGCGAAAAATACGCAATGACATCCGAAGGCGATGGCTACTTCGTCTATCGACAACCGCAGGTGGACGAGGGACTGTCCTATGTCTATGGTTTGGCGGATGATCGCGAATATCCCGATCCCGCCTCGCGCTGGCAACCCCAAGGTGTCCATCGTCCTTCGGCCGTTTTCTCTCCGGAATTGTATCGTTGGTCAGACACAACCTGGCACGGGATTGCCCGCGATCAGTTGGTTCTCTACGAGTTGCATGTTGGAGCCTTTACGCCAGAGGGCACGCTGGATGCGATTATCGCACGTCTTCCGCAACTGGTCTCGCTGGGGATAACAGCCGTGGAGTTGATGCCCGTGGCTCAGTTTGCAGGTGACCGCAACTGGGGATATGATGCGGTCTATCCTTATGCCGTCCAGAACAGCTACGGCGGACCTCAGGCTTTGCAGCGACTTGTTGATGCGGGACATCAAGCCGGGTTGGCGATTATCCTGGATGTCGTCTACAACCATCTCGGCCCTGAAGGGAACTACCTCGGCAACTTCGGGCCATATTTCACCGATCGTTATCGTACACCGTGGGGAATGGCCATCAATTATGACGGCCCCTTATGTGATCCAGTGCGACAGTATGTAATCGACAATGCTTGCATGTGGGTGCATGACTTCCATGTCGACGGTTTACGGCTCGATGCCGTCCATGCTATCTACGACCTGGGGGCTCGTCACATTCTGGCCGAAGTACAGGCGGCCGTACAGCAAGAGGCTGCCCGTGCCAATCGCATTGTCCACGTTTTTGCGGAGAGCAATCAGAACGATGTCCGGCTGATTCGTTCACGAGATCGCAGCGGCTTTGGGCTGGATGGCATCTGGAACGATGATTTTCACCATAGCATCCATGCTTTTTTGACCGGCGAGCGCGATGGCTATTACCAGGACTTCGGGGAACCTGCACAAATCGTCAAATCGTTCAACAAGGTATTTGTTTACGATGGTTGTTACAGTCGCTTTCGCCGTCGCCGCCATGGCAGCCGCGTGGGCACGATTGACCGCACGCGATTCGTCGTCTGCGTTCAAAATCACGATCAGATAGGTAATCGTGCTCGCGGAGATCGTTTGAGTACGATCGTTGCGCCTGCCGCGCAACGGTTGGCATCCAGTTTGCTATTAGTCTCACCATGTATTCCGCTTTTGTTTATGGGCGAGGAATACGGCGAAACGAGGCCGTTTCCGTTTTTCTGTTCTTTCGATGATCCTGTCCTTATCGAGGCGGTCCGGCGCGGCCGGCGCGAAGAATTTGCCTCGCTTGCATTCCGATGGGGAACGGATATTCCCGATCCTCAAGCTCTCGAGACAATGGCCGGGGCCAAGCTCGATTGGACATGGCCTGAGGGAGCGGCGCGCGCCCAATTTCGGCAATTGCATCAAGACTTATTGGCGGCTCGTCGACGCTGGCCCGGTCTGCGCGATCGGCAGCATACGAAAGCCCGACGGATGAATAGCTCTGAGAGCAAGAAGTCTAACTTGTTGATGATCTATCGCGGCAGCGGCAATGAACGGCTGTCGATCGTGGCCAATCTCACGATCGAGATTGCGTCAATAGCCGCAATGGAACTTCATGAGAAAAGGGTGTTGTTGAGTTCCGAGGATACGCGATACGGGGGAGAACGTTCCCAGGATCGATCCTGGGACATAATACTGCCGCACGAGTTGTTGATTATTAGCGGCGAGGGAGGGCGGTTATGAGCAACGTTCCGTCCTGGGCACAATGGATTGCACAGTCCGTCATCAAGACGGTAGATCGTCAACGCTGTTGCCCTTCGGCAACGTATCGCATTCAATTTGAGCCGGGAAAAGTCGCATTTCGGGATGTGGCCCGCATTGTACCCTATCTGGATGAACTTGGCATCAGCCACGTATACGCATCGCCGTATCTAAAAGCCCGCGCCGGATGCACGCACGGCTATGCCATCGTGGATTACGCACATCTGAATCCCGAGTTGGGCACCGAGAATGATTATCGAGCAATGGTCGCAGCCCTGCACAACCATGCCATGGGGCAGATTCTGGATGTTGTTCCCAATCACATGAGTGCGACCCCCGCGGAAAATCTTTGGTGGAAAGATGTTTTGGAGAATGGGCCTGCGTCACCCCATGCATCGTACTTCGACATCGATTGGCATCCAATCAAAGAAGAGTTGAGGAACAAAATCCTTCTGCCCATCCTTGGAAATCAGTATGGACAGGTTCTTGAATCCGGCGAATTGAAGCTTGAGTACCAGGACGGGACATTTGTTTTGCGGTACTATCAGTCGATTCTTCCCCTCGATCCACGAACCTATCGAACCATCCTAACGCACAAGCTGGACGTACTGAAGGAGAACCAGTCGCCAGAGTCGGAGGCCATCCGGGAATTGGAGAGCATCATCACCGCGTTGGAGCACTTGCCCGATTGCACGGCGACCGATCCCAACAGCATTGCCGAGCGGCAACGCGAGAAGGAGGTTATTAAGGGGCGTTTACGGACGCTTGCCGAACGTGCGACGGAGGTTGCGGAGTTCCTACAGAGCAACGTACAGGAGTTCAATGGAACGCCGGAAAACCCACACAGCTATGACAATCTTGAGCAGTTGCTCGACGCACAGGTTTATCGACTTTCCCATTGGAAAGCCGCCGCCGACGAGATCAATTACCGACGTTTCTTTGATATCAATGATTTAGCCGCCGTGTGCACGGAGTCTCCGGACGTTTTCACGGAAAGTCATCGTTTGGTTTTCGAACTGCTGGTCGAAGGCAATGTGAATGGTTTGCGCATCGACCATATTGATGGATTGTACGAGCCTGTGGAATATTTGCGACGATTGCAGCGAGGCTATTTGCTGGCCCTTGGCAAAGCGGCGTATGAACATTCCGCAGAAGATGCTGACCGTCCGGCGGATGCGCCCGCTGGAGCCAGGCCTTCGTGGAATGATATTGAGCCGTTATTTATTCAGTTGGCGACTGAATCAACATGCACCGACCGCACAACGTTTCCACTGTATGTAGTCGTGGAAAAAATCCTTGGTATTGATGAAGCGCTGCCCGAACAATGGCTTCTATCTGGCACAACGGGCTATGACTTTCTTAACTCGGTGGGCGGACTGTTCGTGGAGCCCAACGGGCTGGCCGAGCTTACGAACATCTATGAACGCTTTATCGACGAGCGAAGTGATTTTCGCGAGGTTGTTCACCAGTCAAAACTACTGATCTTCCGTTCTGCGATGTCAAGCGATTTGCAGTTGCTTGCACACAAGCTCAACCGGATATCCGAACGACATCGTCGATCGCGCGATTTCACCTTGAACACGCTACGAGTCGCGTTACGTGAAATCCTGGCCAATTTTCCGGTTTATCGCACCTATATTCGTAATGGTTATGTTTCGGAGCGGGATCGCCAGGTTATCTGCCGCGCGGCGGCACAGGCGAAACGCCGCAATCCAGCCACGAATGCCGCGGTATTCGATTTCATCCGAGATGTGCTTTTGCTGGAACGCCCACCGGATTTGGACGAGGCCGGCCTTCGCGAGCGCGATTTGTTCGTGGGCCGAGTCCAGCAGGTGACCAGCCCCGTAACGGCCAAGGGGATCGAAGACACGGCCTTCTACCGCTATGTTCCGCTGGCATCGCTGAACGAGGTGGGCGGCGATCCGCTTCATAGCATCACAACGATCGAGGATTTTCATCGTCATAATATGTCACGGCTGGCTAGTTGGCCGCATTCATTGATCTGCACGAGCACACACGACACCAAACGGAGCGAAGATGCGCGCGCACGAATCAATGTCCTTTCGGAAATACCACACCTTTGGCGCAAGAGCGTCAATCGCTGGGCCCGCTTGAACCGACGGCACCACCGCGAGGTGGACGGCCAGCCGGCTCCCAGCCGCAACGATGAATATCTGTTTTACCAAAATCTGGTTGGGATTTGGCCGTTGGCGCCAAGTGATGTCAAAAGCCTCCGCGAGTTGACGGATCGCATGACGGCGTATATGGAAAAGGCCACACACGAGGCAAAGGTTTATACGAGTTGGATCAATCCGAACTCGGAATATGATGCTGCGATTCGCGAATTCGTGGCGGCCGTGCTCAATGACAGTCCCAAAAACCGATTTTTGGCGGAATTTCGGCGCTTTCACGAACAGATCACGAGGTGGGGCGTTTACAATGCCTTATCACAAACACTGTTGAAGCTGACGTCGCCGGGTGTCCCTGATATTTATCAAGGGCAAGAACAATGGGACTTCAGTCTTGTTGATCCGGACAACCGGCGGCACGTGGATTTTGCATTGTATCACAAGATGCTTACACGACTTCGAAAGGATATCGGCCGCAATGAGCGATCATTACTCCCCCTATCCCGACAGCTTGCTGAAAACCCTCTGGACCCGCGTCTGAAGCTGTTTGTAACCTGGCGAATTCTCCAGTTCCGCCGTCAACATCCCGACGTTTTTCAGAATGGCGATTATACGCCATTGAATGTCGAGGGGATGAAGGCAAAATATCTTTGTGCATTTACACGGCGATGGCACCCATCTTCGGATGCGGAGTGCACGACTGTCATTGTCCTTGCGCCACGTCTTATCGCGGAATTGACGTCCATGCAAGTCGATTCCACGCCGCCTCGACCGCCGTTAGGCGCCGCCGTTTGGGAAGACACCCAAATAATCGTCGAAGCGGTAAAATCATCTTCGTGGATTAACCTGTTTACGGGACAGGTATGCAACCAGAATGGTTCTTGTATTTCAATATCCGATGCACTTGCAGATTTTCCAGTAGGCGTACTGATAAATCATTGTTAGGCTTATTGATGGTCCTTGATAAATGGGCTCACGAAGTTCATAACGTAGAATGAGACAACTACTTGCAACCGACTTTTTTGGGAGATGTGTCCATGACAACTACAAGCGGCAAATCGACGATCACCGATCAATCTGTTTGGTTTATCACGGGCTGTTCAACCGGTTTTGGCCGCGAACTTGCCAAACATGTTCTCGAACGCGGCTATCGCACGGTCGTGACCGCCCGCAATCCCGAGGATGTGAGGGATTTGGCAGCTAAGGGAGATGCTTTGGTGCTCAAGCTCGATGTGACCGACAGAACTCAAAGCGGCGAGGCCATCAGGGCGGCCGAAGAGAAGTACGGTCACATCGACGTGCTTGTAAATAATGCCGGGATTGGCTATTTTGCAGCGGTTGAAGAGAGCGAAGAGGATCAAGTGCGCAGAATGTTCGAGATTAACGTGTTCGGCGTAGGTAGAATGATTCATGCAGTTCTGGCTGGAATGCGTAAACGCCATCAAGGGTTCATCGTCAATATATCCTCCATCGGCGGCCTGCGATCATTTCCGTCGCTAGGCTACTACAATGCGACCAAATATGCAGTCGAAGGCTTGTCCGAGGCACTCTGGCAGGAAGTCGAACCGTTGGGCATCAAGGTAATGGTTGTCGAACCAAGCGGTTTTCGAACCGATTGGGCCGGGCGTTCGGCCAACGAGAGCAAGCGACAAATCGACGATTACGCTGCAACGGCGGGCGCATGGCGTCGCCAGTTGCGCATCATCTCCGGTAATCAACCTGGCGACCCAGTGCGCGCGGTACAGGCAATTGTAAAAGCCATTGAGTCGCCGAACCCGCCCCACCATCTTCTGCTTGGCAACGATGCTTACAACGGGGCCATGGCGAAGCTCGAAGATCTTCAGAAGGAGTTTTCGGCATGGGAGGCGGTTGCTCGCGGGGCTGATTTTCCAAAGGGCTAGCAAAATGTGTCGAAGCCAAGTAATATCTGAAAACCCAGAAGTTATCGCGTCTATTGATGCTTGCTTTGATCATGAACCGGCCAGTAAACCCATTTGACCCTATTGCCGGCTTTACGTCGGTGGGGCTAGGTTCATTAACTGTGCGAATGTCCATATAAAGCCCTAGGATGAAACGCGACCTTCGGATAGTGAAGAATCATGTGATGGAGCGCAGAGTGCCGAGCAACATGTCTCACCATAAACCACGATCCGCGCACCCGAGAATCCTTATGGCGCTGGGGTATTACGACCTTCAGTTGCACCGGGGGATCGTTCGCTATGCGCGCGAGGCCGGCTGGGTGCTCGACACGTCGATGGCCCACTATAACATGGTTCCCGATCATTGGCATGGCGACGGGATCATCACGGTCCTTCTTCCCGAGCGGGCCGATCTAATTGCTTACGTGAAGAAGCAGGGCGTGCCCATCGTGGCCCTTTATGGCGACGTTCCTGAAATGCGTGTTCCGCGCGTGCTGTTGGATGACGTTCGCATCGGCGGCATGGCGGCAGAACATCTTGTGGAGCGAGGCTTTTCCAAGATCGGCTTCCTCAAGGTCAGCAACACCCTCGCTGTTCAGGAGCGCGAGCGTGGATTTCGTGAGATGGCCGAAAAAGCCGGTTGTGATTATCGGCTGATCGATCTGTACAGGGCATGCCAGGCCAAGGCGGGATTGAACTGGTTCGACTGGCTAAAAGAGCAATTGTCAAAGCTTCCGTTGCCGATCGGGTTCATGGTGCAAAGCGATCATCGTGCCACGTATCTGATCAGCGCGTGCGAGGCGATAGGTTTGACCGTACCCGATCAGGTGGCCATTATCGGCGTCGATAACGACGAACAGGCGTGCGAGTTGGCGGCGGTGCCCATTTCGAGCGTCGACTGCAATCGCGAAAAGATGGCCTACGAAGGCGCGCGACTGCTGGATGCCCTTCTGAGCAAGCGACACCGGCCGAAAGAACCGGTAGTGATTGCACCCAAGGGAATCGTTGTGCGGCAATCGAGCGATGTTCTTGCCGTGTGCGATCCTGCCGTTGGGCGGGCCCTAGCGTTCATTCGCGAGCATTACAGCGAGCCGATCGACGTGGATGACGTGGTAAAGATCAGCCGCGTCAGCCGTTGCGGTCTTTACAATGCGTTTTTGCGGGAATTGAGGCGGTCGATTGGGGCGGAGATCGACCGCCAGCGCGTCGAACATGCCAAACGCCTCTTGGCTGATCCTGCTCAAAAACTTTATCGAATCGCTCGCAGTTGCGGGTTCAGCAGCGCGTCGCATTTCAGCCGCGTATTCCATCGCGTGGTGGGTATCTCGCCTTCCCAATACCGCAGCCAGGAGAGACGGTGCGTCTAGACAAAACAGCAAGAAGTAAATACGAAATACGCTGTTTCTCCATTCAGGGCTCAGTATAATCAATCGCAGAGAAGGCGTCACCGTCGTGCCTGTGCGGCAGCGTCGAAAGTTCGAGCGAACAAGAGGTCGCCGACTTGGTGGAATACATCCTTTCATGATAGGCGGATGGGAATGCACACGGCATGAGCATCCACGAGAAGGAATCGATCCGATGAACACGAAAGCGGTTTTCATTGCACCCCAAAAATACGTGCAGGGTCGCGGCGTGCTGCGTGAACTCGGCAATTACGCGGCACTCTTTGGCCGAAAGGCCGTCATCCTCTGGGATGCAACGGTCAAAGGGGCCGTCAGTGAGGTCGTACTGGCAAGTATGAAGGAGACGGCCGTGGAGGTGGTCGATGTTTCCTTCGGCGGCGAATCGACCCGAGAGGAGGCCGCCCGCGTTGCCGGCATCATTCGGGACCATGGCGCCCAGGTGTGCATCGGCATCGGAGGCGGCAAGACGCTCGACTGCGCGAAGGCTGCTGCCTGGGATGCAGGCGTTCGGATGATCAGCACCCCAACGGTCGCTTCCAACGACGCGCCGACCAGCGCGATTTCGATGTGGTTCGACGCGGCGGGCAATTGCACTGGCTACACGTGCTGGCCTTTCAATCCCAATATCGTTCTGGTCGATAGCGAAGTCGTGTCACGGGCTCCGGTCCGGTCGCTCGTGGCGGGGATGGGCGATGCCCTGGCCACTTGGTTGGAGGCGCGAGCATCGTTCAAGAGCCGGGCCTGCACGCTTGCCGGCGGCGTTCCGACGATGACGGCATTGGCCATTGCGGAACTCTGTTTCGACACGCTCCGGCAGTTCGGAATCGAAGCGAAACGCGCGGTCGAAGTGAAAACGCTCACGCCCGCGGTGGAAAAGGTGATCGAGGCAAATGTATTGATGTCGGGACTCGGTTTTGAGAGCGGGGGACTGGCCACGGCGCTCATGATCGCCAACGCGCTGCCGGTCTATCCGGAGTGTCATCATCTGATGCACGG
>CAYWGR010000016.1:0-49754 GCA_964458015.1 uncultured Planctomycetaceae bacterium | reverse complement strand
GTTGATTAGCAAACGCTTACACGTGAGTTTTATAAAAACGTTCGGACACTAGTGAGGACTTGTATAGACTCACATAGATTCTTCGCCATGCTCAGAATGACTGCTTTTGGCGACTTTGTAGTTCTCCTGGGCCTCCTATCCCATGACTTGCTGCCCCCCGGATTTTAGCGTAAAATCAGAGATTGAGGCTTGTGCTTGGCAAAATTGCACCCAGCCCGCATACGCCCCGTTTTTCACGCCTTTTTTCGGCCATTTCCATCAGGAGCTTGTTCCATGTCCAGATCACTTAGCCTGTTTCTCGCTGCGATTGTTTTATCGCTTGCTTATGCCACGGCCTCCCCGGCCGCCGACGCTCCGGCCAAGGAATCAAAGCAGGAATTCGACGCCCGGATGGCTTGGTTCCGCGAGGCGAAGTTCGGCATGTTCATTCACTGGGGCGTGTATAGCGTTCCGGCGGGTGAATGGAACGGCAACAAGGGCTACGGCGAGTGGTTCATGGAAGAAACCAAAATGCCCGTCTCGCAGTATGAAAAATTCCGCGACCAATTCAATCCCGTCAAATTCAACGCCAAGGAATGGGTCGAAATTGCAAAAGATGCAGGCGTGAAGTATTTGGTCATCACCAGCAAACACCACGACGGCTTCTGCATGTTCGACACCAAGCTGACCGACTGGAGCATCATGTCGTCGCCCTACAAGCACGACCCGATGAAAGATCTTGCCGCGGCCTGTAAAGAGGCCGGCATCAAGTTCTGCTTCTACCATTCGATCATGGACTGGCATCATCCGAACTACACGCCGCGTCGCGCCTGGAACGATGTCGCCAAGGGCGATGTCGACATGGATCGTTACGTTCAATACATGAAAGGCCAGCTCAAGGAACTTGCGACCAACTACGGCCCGTTGGGCATCTTGTGGTTCGACGGCGAGTGGGAAAACACCTGGACCCAAGAGCGCGGCAAGGATCTCTATGCCTACTGCCGTAGCCTGCAAAAAGACGTGATTGTAAACAACCGCGTCGGCAAAAATCGCCAAGGAATGCAGGGCCTCAGCAAAGGCGACGACGTTGTCGGCGACTACGGCACGCCCGAGCAAGAGATCCCCGCCGGCGGACTGCCGGGCGTTGATTGGGAATCGTGCATGACGATGAACGACCACTGGGGCTACAATAAGAACGATCAGCATTGGAAATCTTCGACCGATTTGATTCGTAACCTAATCGACATCGCCAGCAAAGGCGGCAACTATCTGCTGAACGTCGGGCCTACGAGCGAAGGCTTGATCCCCGGTCCCAGCGTCGAGCGGTTGCGCGATATGGGCCGATGGATGAAAGTCAACGGAGAGTCCATCTACGGCACGACCGCCTGCCCCTTTGCCAAATCGCCAGCCTGGGGACGCGTTACCCAAAAGCCCGGCAAATTGTATCTGCACGTCTTCAATTGGCCGAACGGCAAGCTGCCGGTCGCCGGCGTAAACGCTCAGAATGTTAAGGCCGCCTACTTGTTGGCCGATGCCAATCATGCCGCTTTGGCCGTAACGCCCGCGGGCGACGGCATCGAAATCGCCGTTCCCGCCCAAGCCCCCGACGCGATTGCTTCGGTCATCGTCTTGGAAACGAAGTAACGCGATCGCGGCCTAAGACAATCGCTTTTAGCAAAACGAAATAATTGGGTGCCATGCTTACGCTTCCCGTGGGCATGGCGCCCAATTTCTTTTTTGGTACTGCTCCAATGCATAACTGGTGCTGATTTGCCCATCCCGAGCGTATCTACCGTCCAATAGACATTCGGCAAATCGCTTGCGGCATCACAATGGCATCACTGCGCAGTTTGGAATCGAACTGAGACATTCAGAATAGCAATCACAATTCAATTTGCTTAATAAACCGGCTTCGCCAAATTGCCGATAGGCGGCAGCAGCCGAAAGAAAAAACCTCAAGTGCCCATTAGAAAAGCACTTGAGGCCCATTGTACGGTTCTTCGTGGACAATCCTGTCCCTCACGAAATCCGCAAGGGGTGGCTGACGGGACTCGAACCCGCGACACCCAGATCCACAATCTGGTACTCTAACCGACTGAGCTACAGCCACCAAAGCATTGTCGCCAATGCACTTACAATCATTAGCCGGCTTAAAAAACAACAAGGATCAACCAGTTGCTTTTCCCCTCATGTAGGGCTTCGCATCGGAATGCTCATCAAGAGATACCGACAGCGGGAACCGACTATTCGTCTAAGTGTAACCCATCTTCGATGATTATCAAGCCCGCCGAGTTCGTAAACCTTGGCTCAGACGAATACATCATTAGGGGGGATTGGTCGGTATCAAGAGATGCTGTTCTTTTAGCCAGGGCACGCAGCTATCTTATCCAACTATCCTCAACCCGGGTGCCTACAGCCTGCCCTATAACCGGTGGAACGATTCTCCGTCTTCTGATAAGATACGGCCGTTTTAGCATCCGTGTCCAAGTTGCGGGAGCTGGATTTGCTTCCGAGGAGTCGCCGGAGGCATGGTTGATCTTGAAAACGGCGTCCTCCAGCTTCCGTTAACGGAAAATCTCCTTTGTCTGTGTGTGGTTTGTTAGGTGCAAATTTCAATAAGGCACAAATCATGAGCCAATCCGAGACGGCCAACGACTGCTGCTGCCCTCTGTTCGATCCTTCACGATGGGACGAGAAAACGCATCATTGGCATGACAAACTTTTTATTACCGACAAAGTCATTCAATTGTTTCATATCCCCTTGAACGTCGGCCGTGTGATTTGCCGGATGTGGAACAAAACCTTGGCTGCCGATGCCGCATTACCTGCCGAGGATTCCTTGATTCTCTTTTACGATCCGTCGCCGTGGCGATCCGAGCTTTTTCTGAGCGTATCGAAGGAAGTGGCCAATGCAAAAAACGTGAAAATCACCGGCACGTTTTTCAGCAAGGTTTACGAAGGGCCGTATCATGCCGTGCCGGAATGGCTTACAAAAATGGATGCCTTTTTGGCTGCCCAGGGCCGACGGTCCGTCAAAAATTACATTCACTATACCTATTGTCCGAAATGTGCCAAAAAATACGGCAAAAACTACGGCGTTGTTTTTGCGCAACTGGAAGATAATGCCTGACGCATTTACTTGCCGTGCCGTTTGGTATCTTGCCTAAGTGAAAGCCCTCCCATGCTTGATTTTTCCGTGCAAGAGGATCGTTGCAACCGTTGCGGACTATGCGTGACGGATTGTCCTTCGCATATCATTGAGCAAAACGCCGAAAAAATTCCATTTGTCTCGGCCGAGAATGAAGAAAACTGTCTTCAATGCCAGCACTGCATGGCCGTTTGTCCGACGGCGGCCGTTTCGGTTTTCGGCCTAAACCCCACCGACAGCTTTCCGGTGTCGGCCGATGTTTGGCCGACGCATATGCAATTGGAGCTTCTGATGCGCGGCCGGCGAAGCGTTCGGCAGTATCGCGATCAGAATGTTGCCCCCACAGTGATTGACCACTTGCTGGCCACGGTTGCCCACGCGCCGACCGGCGTGAACAGCCGCTCGTTGACCTTCACGGTAATCGACGACAAGGACCAGTTGCATCGCCTTCGAGAAGAAGTCATGCAAGCGCTGATTGCAGCCTCGAAAGCCGGACGCATTCCCGAACGTTTTTCCTATATCGAGCGAGCCATTTCCGCTTACGCCGAGCATGGGATCGATGTGATATTTCGCGGCGCGCCGCACTTGCTGATCGTTTCGGCTCCGCCGCAAACGCCTTGCGCCACGGAGGACGTGCCGATCGCACTAACATATTTCGAGCTATTGGCTCAAAGCATCGGCTTGGGCACGGTTTGGTGCGGGCTGCTGAAGCTGGCGTTTGAATCCGTGCCGCAGTTGAAATCCTTGGTCGATCTTCCGCCAAACCACCATTATTACGCGATGTTGTTCGGCCCTCCGGCTGTCCACTTCGCACGCACCGTGCAGCGAAATAGCGCTGCCATTATTCGACGGCAAACCATACGAACGAAACCGTGAGAACGTTGGTCCGAAGGTTGTCCGAGTATAGATGCCGAATTCCAAAGAACAATAAATCCGATGTTGCCAAGATATGCCCGACATGATTCCCCCTATCATCGGTCCTTATGAATCACACACAGCCGTATGTCGTGCTTACGATCCGCGAGCGGCAATGGTCGCCCGGTCAGTTGCCGACGGCGTTGCCTCGGTTCTTCCGCAGATTCGCGTAGAGCATGTCGGCAGCACGGCCGTTCCCGGTTGTGCGGGCAGGGGAATCGTGGACCTCATGGCCGTGGCCGGCGAAGGTGAGCTTGAAACCGTTCAAGAGACTCTCGAACGGCTCGGTTTTCAACGTCGGACGGATCACGGCATCTGGCCCGAAAGCCGTGCTTTGTGCGTCGGCTCGGTATCCTTCGACGGCGAAACATTTGGGCGGCATCTGCATATCCTCCCGGCCGATTCGCCCGAGGTAGACGACATGCGTTTTTTCCGAACCTGTATGCGAGCCGATCCGGAGTTGCTCAAAGCTTATGTGGCCCGAAAGCGAGAAATTCTTTCCGACGGCATCACCGATCCTACGGCTTACCTGAAGGAAAAAAACAAATTCATTCAGGCAATGCTGGGCTAGGTTTCCACACGGATAGCACGGCTGTTTCGTGGGTCTTTTTCATCTCGTTCCCAAGCTCCGGCTTCGCAACGCTATGCAACGTGGGCTAAGTTCCCAGGCTGAAACCCGAGAACCAGGATGGCTCAGCAAACAATGGCGGCATTTTTTTCCAGAAACACCATCGTTATACTATCGCTGACAGGCGTTTGGCGGAAGGGCCGGTAGCCGTGCCGCAGATAAAGCCGAAGGTTATCTTCGCTTTTATCGCCTGTAAACAACTCAAATCGAACGGCGTTAGGATACATGGCTTCGATTTGTTGCAAGAGAGCGGAGCCAATGCCTCGTCGGCGATGCTCCGGATAGACGATCAAGCGTTCGATGAAACAGGTTTCGTTTTTTTGATACGCCCGAACCGAGCCCACAATCCGGCCGTCTTCCACCGCTTTGAGAAAGAGCTTGCCTCGGAATTGGTCCTGCAACTCATCCAGCGTTTCGACCAAGGGTGGAATTGTATAATCATCGTAAATCGCGGCCTCGGTTTGGTAGGCGCGCTGTTGCAACTCGAAAATCGCTTCCGCATCGCCGATGGTCGCTTGTGAAATATCCATGGTTGATCTCTATTCGACCGCTTGTTCTTGCTCTACTACACCACAACATCACGATGCACGAGCGAAGGCGAAAATGCCGGCAGACAAACGGCGATATATTCCGCTCCCTCGGGCGAAGGCGTGCTGTATTGCACCCATTCACCCGCCTGCACGATGATCGCCTGACCCGCTTGCACGTCAAACTCCTTATGCTGCAACTTGACGTGCAAAACGCCGTGAAGGACGACCGTATATTCATCGAACCGAGGCATCTGGCCCGGCTCCGACCATCCGCTGGGGCTTTTCATGCGCGCAATGCTAACGGCCTCGGTCTGAGAATTCACGCGGCCGACAAACTCCTCGATGGTTTTGGGCGGATGTCCCGCGGCTTGCATCACAACAGGCTTCGAGATGTGGGTGGCCATACGATTTTCCCCTATTTTCTGAAGGATTTATCGAACCACGGGCGGGAGCCGTAGGACATCGGTGGAGAAAGAAGCCGGGGCAACTTCCTGCCCTTGGCCCTGTGCCTCGACGTTCGACTCCTCCGCTTTTACCCCGGCAATGTCTGTATCATTGAGTGGCTGTATGGCATTGTTTGCTTCAATGTCATTAAAGGCTTTCGAGGCGATGCTTCCAGGGAATTCCACGCGCGGACGATTGGGGTCCACCAGTGAACTTCCTGTAAATTCCGCTTCATGGATGTTATATGCCTTTACTTGACCTGCCGCATGGCCGGCCACGATAACCGGTATGACCAAGGGCGGCGCGAAAAAACGGGCAACCGGCGAAAGCGTGGACATCGCCACCATGGGATACATGCTTTGGTAGCCGCCTCGCATATCTTCGGCATTGCCGTTTTCCTTGATATACCCCAGGGCATCATTGGTGGCTCGGATGCTGCCAAATGGCCCTCCGCCAAAAATGGCCGAGAGACCTTTATACTTGCTCTTTGCCTGTTGCTTCGCGCAGCCGCCCTCGTATAAGGCAATGGCGGGCACATCGGAATAGATGCTAATGGTATTCGTATAAGGATCGTATCCATCGCCGCCCCAAATGCGGCCGGGAAATAACGTATACCCGATGACCGAAAGCGTTCCAAAGGTATATCGCACCGGTCCGATCATCGACTCGTTCGCCTTAAGCCGTCGCCATTGATCGGCGGGATCGTACTCGTTGATCCGTACTTTGACTTTCTCCAAATCATTCTTCGACAGATATTCCAGCAGGCACGCTTCCGTCTCAGGCGAGACTCGATGATTGGCAACACGGCTGTCGAGCATGACAATTTTGCCTGGTATTCCGACAACCCAGCCAATACCGTCGAGAATGGGCTTTCGCTCTCCACGTTCCGATTGCGTCTCTCCGGATTTCAAGGCGGCGTCACGCTCGGTGTGATAATTGCCGGCATAGCGGTAAGGAGTCGTAGCGCAGCCGCCAACGACCACCCCGCACAAGGCCGCGATGATGCGCAATCGTCCAGTTACCGCACTCATACCAGAACCATCCATGAGACCTGCAGCTCTACTGCCAGAACCGCTTCCAAACGGCTTCTCAAAAAAACACCCTACTTTTGACCATATTTTCCGGGGCGGATAAAATACCAAGCGACTACAGAGGCGTCAATTGCAAACGACGCGGCGATTTCGGCGATTTGGCGAAAATAGCGAAACATCTTGCGAAAGAAAGGAGCAAAATATGCGATACGCAAGGTTGGCCGCGAAAGGCTCAGCAGCCGACCGTCAAATCGCAATAATGACGCAGCAAATGTTCCGCGGCCGTGCGTCTATCGAACTGTTCCTCGGCACGCTGCCTCGCGGCAACGGCCAGTCGTTGCCGGAAGGTAGTATCTTCAAGCAGTTGGACCATCGCTTCTCCTAAGGCATTTGCATCCTGGGGCGGAACAATCCACGCGGCATTCGATTCCCGCGGAAAAATTTCGGCCGTGCCGCCTACGTCCGTGGCCACAATCGCGCAGCCCGATGCCGCCGCTTCTAAAAGCACGCGGCCCAATGGTTCCTGACGTGCAGGATGCACTAGGAGCGTCAACTCGTTCAGCAGTTGTTCGATATCGTTGCGAACACCGAGGAAATGAACGCGACCGACAAGATTTTCACCAAGTTCTTCATGCAAACGCCGCTCGAAGCACAAGGATTCGTCCTTTTCCGAACAGCGTTGGCCCACGATGAGATATTGGGCCGTCGGCGCTCGGTCGGCGATCAGCCTTGCGGCTTGCAGCAGAATATCTTGCCCCTTGCGAAGGCCGATCTGTCCAATCGTGCCGATCAGGGGCGTTTGCGGCGAAATTCCAAGCTCCTGATGCAGATAGCCGGTTGCCGGTCGAGGCCGAAACCGTTCCAAATCAACGCCGTTGTAAACGACATGCACTTTTTCCGCCGCCAGCCCACCGGCGATATGAAAATCACGAACGGCATGCGACACAGCCAGCAGTCTTTGGTGGCAGTTCAAATCCGTCACCGCCTGGGCACTTAGCCCAACGATGTCGCGCAAATGGCTCAGGCTTGGCAGCGACAATTCAGATGCCACGGGCCCCGAGAGCCGGCCCATCGCCAGACTGTTGGCATGTAGCAACATAGGGCGGCGCCGCTTAAGAATGGCCGCCAGACGTTCACGCAAGATGTTCTGCGGCCGACGCCGTCCATCCTCCGCCCGAAAGTCAAACGGCAACAGTTCAACGCCGCTAGAAGCCAACGTTTCGGCCAACGGCCCTTCCGGCGGAGCAATCACGGCGGGCGTAAAACCATTGGCCCTGATACCGTCGAACGTGGCAAGCATCGAACGCTCGCCGCCGTTCAGCGTGGGGTATTCACAAAGCAGGAATACTTCCGACATCGACTACTTCTTTAGCAAACCGTAGCGAACCAAGGTCGTATGCAATTTCGCTTCCTCGGCGTCGCTCAAACGCACCAGCGGCATGCGCAAATCGCCGGTGTCGCGGCCGAGCATCTGCATCGCGGCTTTGATGGGAATCGGGTTGGTCGATAAGCCAAGCATATCGCGGCAGAGCGGAAACAGCTTGTTGTGCCAGCGTTGTGCTTCGGCAATGTTGCCCGCCTCGAAAGCTTGGAGCAGCGCGATCATGTCTTTGGGAACGATGTTGCCCACCACCGACACGACGCCCCGGGCGCCAACCGACATCAACGGTAATGTCAAACTGTCGTCGCCGCTCAAAACGGTCAAATCCGTATTGCCGATGATCTGCGAAGCTTGGTCGAGCGAGCCGGTGGCCTCTTTGACCATCGTAATGTTGGGCAACTCGGCCATCCGAATGATGGTATCCGGCTCGATGTTCTTACCGGTTCGAGCGGGAATGTTGTAAACGCAGATCGGAATATCCACCGCCTGGGCAAGCGCTTTGAAATGCTGATAGAAGCCTTCTTGCGTCGGCTTGTTGTAATAAGGTGCAACGACCAACGCGGCGTCGGCGCCGGCGTGGGCGGCCCAGCGGGTCAAACGCAAGGCTTCTTCCGTGCTGTTCGAGCCGGTCCCGGCCATCACCTTGATGCGCCCGGCGGAAGCCTCGACCACGGCCGAAATCACGCGCTCGTGCTCAGGATGCGAAATCGTGGGGCACTCGCCCGTTGTTCCCACCGGGCAAACGCACGTCGTACCGGCCTCGATCTGGAACTCGACTTGGCTCTGCAATGCATCGATATCCACTTGGCCGTCGCGGAACGGCGTGATCATGGCTACCGAAAGACCGGCAAATTCTTCGCTACGTGTTGGCATGGTAATTGCAATCTGTTTTCTGTAATCGGTTATCCGTCGTCAGCATTCAGTTTTCAGCTTTCAGTCGTTTTGCACATTCGATCCAGGCAAGAACTGAAAACGGACAACTGATAACTGGCAACTCACATTACCAGTTGTTTCATCTTGCGAACGGCTTCCTCAAAACCGACCATGATCGCGCGGGCGACGATGCTATGGCCGATGTTCAATTCGTGCATTCCTGGAATGACCGCCACGGGACGAACGTTGCGATACGTCAGCCCATGACCGGCATGAAGGGTAAGGCCTGCCTGAAGAATGATAGCCCCCATTTGTTGGATGTTGGCCAACTCTTTTTCCTGCTGATGCCCCGGCAGCGCCAAGGCATATTGCCCGGTGTGCAATTCTACCGCATCGGCTCCCAAAGCGGCGGCAGCCTCGATTTGCCGAGGATCCGGGTCGAGAAACAAGCTGACCGAGATGCCGGCCTTGTGTAATTGGTCGACGGCGCGGGCTACACGGTCACGCTGGCTGCAAATATCGAGCCCCCCCTCCGTGGTGATCTCTTCCCGTTTTTCAGGCACGAGCGTCGTCTGGTCGGGCTTCACCTCGCAGGCAATCGCCAGGATTTCCGACTCGCAAGCCATCTCCAAATTCAGCTTCACCGTGACCGTCTCGCGTAAAATCCGCAAATCGCGGTCGGAAATGTGGCGGCGGTCCTCGCGCAGGTGCAGGGTAATGCCATCGGCCCCGCCCATTTCGGCCAACGCAGCCGCCCAAACAGGGTCCGGCTCGTTCGTCCGACGGGCTTGCCGCACCGTGGCAACATGATCGATATTTACACCAAGTAGAGGCATAGGCAACAATTATACAGGGTTGCCGGCCAGTATCAAGCGGCGATACTGACTAGGCGACATCCCGGTTTTCTGCGAAAATATCCGCGAAAACTGGTAAACACTGTTGAACTTCAGCACGGCGGCAACCTCCTTGACCGACATGGCTGATCCTCGGAGCAATTCTCTCGCCCTATTCATCCTCAACTGAAGGTGATACTGATAGGGCGTAACGCCGGTGCATTCCTTAAAAACCTGAAAAAATCGGCTGCGCCCCAGACCGGAAGCTTGTACGATATCTTCGATGCTTGGCAAGCTATCGGCAGCTTCCATTGCCGCCTTCGCCTCATCGACCGCTTTTTGGATGTGGCTGCTCGTCTGCCGTTGCTGAACCGCGGCAATCATGCCCGCGATAATTGCCAGTAGATCGGCCGCCAAAAGCGGCTGAAACCCAAACGGCTGACTACGCGTGCGATCCAACAGGCTTGTAAACGGCCGCAAAACAAGCTCGTCCATCCCCGTTGCCAACAGTGGCGTCCCGGGTGACAGAAAACCCTGCCGGCATAAGCGATCGGCATAGTCGCCCTGAAATGTTACCCAATAACTGTTGCATCCGATCTGCTCGACAGGACGATAGCGATGCCATATTTCGGGAAAAAGAAGAATCGCCGTGCCGGCATCCACGAACGTCCTGCCGATCGATTCCGTCTCGAACTCAATCTGGCCTTGAATCACATAGACGATGGCATATTCCTGCAACTTCCGGCCTTGCTGCCAAAGGTAATCATGAGCGGGCGAATGGCCCTTGGATCGAAACCCAGCGTTTGCCGGAACGAACTGAGCCCCCGCTGCCGTGACATAAAGCCCCCACTGACAATCGCGCGGCGCCACCGAAAGATATCGGAATTCGTCTTTGATGTAGTTCATTGCCGAGCTTTTGCGATGACAGATCGAAAACTGGAAATCTCTCAATAAATCAAGGACATTAGCACAAATGAATAACTATTATAACAAATATATGCCATTATCCTAGTTATGAACGCCGAACAATTGCACAACAGATTGGATTTATTGTTTCTTGCTATTTCTCGTGCAAAGGTTAATTTATTGGCAGTATCGTTTTGCACGTGCTCAATAATTTCCGAGGCCAAAATAAATACACCGTGAAGCGGGCGGGCTTGCCCGCCGTGTTTTTGAGCACTCGCATACCCCGGTCATCGACACCCCGCCTTGTAATCCACGCTTGGAGAATCATCATGTTCGATCATCCAGTCATCCGCCGTGATTTTCTCAAAGTTGGCTCGGCTGCGGCCGCCGGCTTGATGCTAAGTCGTCCAGCCCTCGCCTGGGCATCGGACGATCAAAAACCTGTCCGCATCGGATGCGTCGGTGTGGGAGGACGCGGCACCGGTTTGTTGAGCCTTCTCCTCGCCATGAAAGACGTTGACGTGCCCACCGTGTGCGATATCAACCCCGGCAACGCAACGCGGGCGCAAAACCTCATCGTTGCCTCGGGACGTCCGAAACCGGAACTCTACACCCAGGGCGAAACCGACTATCAACGCATGATGGCTCGCAAGGATCTCGACGCCGTGCTGATTGCCACGCCCTGGGAATTGCATACGCCGATGGCTGTCTGTGCGATGAAGGCCGGTAAATATGCCGCGGTTGAAGTGCCTTGCGCCATCACGCTCGACCAATGCTGGGATTTAGTGAAAACGCACGAGGCTACCGGCGTGCCATGCATGATGCTGGAAAACTGGAGCTACCGCCGCGACAATTTGGCGGTGTTGAATATGATTCGCAAGGGGTTGCTCGGCGAGATTGTCCACTGCCACTGTGCCCATTCCCACAATTGCATGGCCTGGTATTTTGACGGCCAGGGCAAGATCTGCTGGAAAAGCAAGCATCTCCTGGCTCGCAACGCGGATCAATACCCTACGCATAGCCTTGGGCCGGTCTTAAGCTGGATGGACATCAACTGCGGCGACCGGTTTGATTACCTGGTTTCCATGTCTTCCCGATCCCTGGGCATCAAGGACCAATTGGAACGCCAATTCGGCAAGGATTCCCCCGAGGCGAAACTACCTTATCTTCAGGGCGACATTGTGACCACGATGATTAAAACCGTGAAGGGCAACACGATTGTCATTGCGATGGATATGCAGTTGCCCCGGCCTTACGATAACCGCTGGCAGATTCAAGGCACTCGCGGCCTGTATAACGAGCAACGTGATGCCGTCTATATCGAAGGCGTCAGCCCCGCATCGGAGCAGTGGGAACCTTTCCCGCCGTACCAAGCGAAATACGACCACTCGCTGTGGAAAAGCTTGCCGAAAGAAACGCTCCAGATGGGTCACGGCGGCACCGATGTCCTCGAACTGCTAGAATTCGTCCGTGCGGTCCGCGCGAAGACGCAAACGCCGATCGACGTTTATGATTCCGTTGTGATGAGCGTCGTCTTCCCTCTCTCGCAACAATCAATCGCCTCAGGCAGCACGCCGGTGAAATGTCCTGATTTCACCAGTGGCAAGTGGGAAACGACCAAACCAAAATTCGCCGTTGACGCAAGCTAAGAGGAACGTCTAATGAGAGTTGATAATTTCCATTCGCGACGTGATTTTTTATATCGTACAACCTCGCTGGGTGTGGCCGTCTGGGCAGGTGCTGTAATAACAAACAGCAACGGCAAGGCCGCTGCTGACGCACACGCAAGCAACCAGACATGGCAAATTGGCTGCTACACGCGGCCCTGGGCCAAGTATGATTACCGCACGGCATTTGACGCCATCGTCGAAGCAGGTATGAAGTATGTTGGTCTGATGACGTCCAACTCCACATCCGGGCTGGTTATTTCGGTTCGTGATAAGCTGGATCACGCCGTTCGCGTCGGTGAAGAAGCCCAAAAACGTGGGCTGGAGATACTGTCGCTTTATGGCGGCGAAATCGACTCGCAAAACCGCGATTCAGCCACCACGGACCTCCGACACTTGATTGATCTCAGTGTCGCGGCCCGAGCGAAAACTGTGCTGTTGGGCGGAATCAGCGATGCCGGACATTATGATGCCTATTTTGGAGCGGTTGCCGATTGCTGCGATTATGCGAAGGAAAAAAAGATAGGACTGACGATCAAACCGCACGGCGGGCTGAATGCCACCGGTACGCAATTGCACAAGGCTATCAAGAAAGTAGGCCGCGAAAACTTCACAATCTGGTACGACGCCGGCAACATCCTTTTCTATTCCGACGCTAAAGTAAATCCGGTTGAAGACGCTGCGACTCTCGGCGGCATGGTCACAGGCTGGTGTATCAAGGATTATCGACATCCGAAACAGGTTGACGTTACGCCGGGCGATGGCCAAGTTGATTTTCCAGCCGTCTTTGCAAAACTGAAACAGGGCGGATTCGTCGGTGGCCCCCTGCTCATCGAAACATTGACGTCGGGTGAACTGCCTCAGTTGTTGACCGAAGCCCGTAAAGCTCGTCAATTTCTCGATAACATGATTTGCAGATAACTATTTCCAGAGATTGGCTGGATCGAAAGGCATGACGATGACTCCGCGTGAGCGCTGGCTGGCACTGTTGAATCGCCAAACGCCTGATCGTATTCCAACGGATTACCAAGCGACCGAAGAGGTTACTACACGGCTGCGACGTGATTTAGGCTGCGTCGATGACGAAGCGTTGTATCGTCGGCTGCATATCGACGCACGCCGGATGGTTGAACCTATTTGGAATCGTCCTCCGGACCGTTCTCCCAACGCCGATATGTGGGGCATCGTCTACCGATCGGTTTCCTATGGTTCGGGCGCTTATCTTGAACCGGAAACGCTTCCGCTAGCCCGCGCCGAGAGCGTCGCCGACGTTCATGCTCATCGCTGGCCTTCGTGCGATGAGTTCGATTACAGTGCGATAACGCATGCCCTTGAGCACGACGACGGATTCCGGGCAATTCACGCCGGATGCTATGAGCCTTTTTTGCTGTATGGTTATCTGCGCGGTCTGCAAACGTCGATGGAGGATTTGGCTCTTCGGCCGGAGATCGCCGACGCCATTTTGGGCCATATCTTCGATTTTTATTGCGAGCATCATCGCCGGATATTCGAAGCAGGTCCTGGCCGCATCGATACGACCTTTGTTGCCGAAGACTTAGGCTCACAGACCGGTCCGCTGATAAGTTTGTCCATGTATCGCCGTTTTCTTATGCCGAATCAGATCAAGATGGCCGAGTTGGCCCGCTCGTTCGGCGTTCATGTGATGTATCACACCGACGGCGCCGCACGCTTGTTCTTGCCCGATTTGATCGACCGGGTGGGCATTGAAATCCTGAACCCTATTCAGTGGCGTTGCCCCGGCATGGAACGCGAAAAACTCGTTGCCGATTTCGGCGGGCGAATCATCTTTCACGGCTCGATCGACAACCAGCAAACGCTCCCGTTCGGCACTCCCGACGACGTATCTCGCGAAGTGCGGGAAAGCATAAACATTTATCGCGACGCTCGCTGGATCTGCGGACCATGCCACAATCTCCAGCCGAACACGCCGACCGAAAATATCGTGGCCCTCTACGAATCCATCCATCAATGGGGCGCATAACTGGTACGCATTTCTCATTGCAGAGTGGGGCAAGGTCGCATAAACTGCGATCTCCGCGAAGTCTCACCACCAGACAAGCTGCTCTCGGCTTCGCACGGCAAAACCGCCGGCACGAACATTTTGAAATGCCGGGCTGTGGAACAACGGCAGATCGGCATCTATCGCATGACCGGCTGCCGTCTCGGCGGCGAGGCAACCTGTTCCGGTTCCTTCTTATTCAGATCGCCGTAGATGGTCCAAACGGGCGTCCTTGCTTCCAATTTCGCCATATATTCGCGGAATTGTTTTTGCGACCGCTGCTCGACGATCTTCTGCCGGATATCGACCTGTGCTTCCAAGAACGGACGCACGGCTTCCTCCTCGCGTTCCGTGACGCGAATGATATGATAGCCGTCGGGGCCTTGAATGATCGGGCTCATTTGGCCCACAGGCAGGCTGAACAGGGCTTTGTCCATCTCTTCATTGACCAAGCCGCCTTTGGCCGTCCAATCGCGGACGCCTCCTTGGGCCGCCGTGATGCCGTCGGAACCGGCTCGGGCCACTTCGGCAAACGGCCGGCCCTGAAGCACAACTTGGTTTCCCAATTGGGCAATGGCCTCGAATGCCGCGACTTTCGTCGGGTATTTCCCATAACGAACCATCAGATGTTCCCAGCGCGCCCGGGCAGGCGCGGTGAATTCGTTTTGATGGCCGCGATAATAAGCCACCATCTGGTCGTAGGTGATTTCTTCGTCGCGTTTGATTTGCTGCCGAACCCATTGCTGTGCCAACGTGCGCTCAACGTAAGACTTCTTTTCGCGATCCAACGACGTGCCGAGCGAACGAAGCTTCTGGTCGAACTCGCGGGCCGTGCTGACGCCGGCCTTCTTCATCATCCGATCGAGTTCCATATCCTCGTACTGCTTGAGAATCTGCTTTTCGATATGCGGCCAGCCTTCTTCCGGAATCGACCGCTTGGCATCGAGATAAATCAGTTTCATCTCAATGATATTCTTTAACCGCTGTTGGATCAGAAGCTCGCGCTGCTTCTCCAGTTGATCGGGTGGAATGCGGTCCTTGTTCATCTCGATGATTTCGTTGACCGTGCCGGCCACTTCGCTTTCGAGAATCGCCACGGAGCCGACGCGCCCAATAATCCGAATGCCCTCGCACGCTTTCACCTCGCCCACCGGCGCCATATCCGCTTCCGAAGGCCGCGGCCAAGGCGACGCATTGCTTCCGCCGTCGGGCCAAGTCGTCGGGCGCGATGCAACGCCTTGTTGCCGCGGCGCACTAGGAACCGCCGATTGATTCAAATTGGGCGACGTCACGGGCCCCATCGGCGCCATCGGTGTGTAGCCTTGGCCTCCGCCGGCTGACCATTCCTGCGCAACGCAAGAAGGCACAACCGCCGCGGTTGCCAACAGGGTTCCCAGCAACAGGCTATGGATGATGATAATGAATCGCACGGATTTCGATTCTCCACGAGGAGGTTATCGTCGCGAGGTCGGTTGACAAGCGGGCGGGATTATAGACGTGGAGTTACTCTCGCTGCAACAGCGATTTCACTTCGCCAACCACCGATTCCGGCGAACCCGTCGGATTTTCCAAGGGCAGATACGCGCTCCGATTATCCACAATCCGCAGCTTACCCGCGCTGAGACTGGCCAATTGTTCGATCCGCTTGCCCGAAGCGTAAGTGAATACGGCATAGGGATCTTCGAGATGGATCGAGGTAATGCGCCAGCGATGGGCCGCGATGCGAATCTCGGCCATCTCCAGCAGTTTCTGGACCACCGGGGGGGGCTGGCCGAAGCGGTCCACCAGTTCCAAGCCCAGGTCTTGAAGTTCCGTCATGTTCGACACCCGGGCCAAACGACGGTACAGGTCGATCTTCAGACGCATATCAGGCACATAGCTGCGCGGAATGTACCCCTCGCCCGGCAAGTCCACATCGACCTCGATCGAGGTTTTCGGCGGCAAATGTTTGAGCGTTCGCACGGCATGTTCGAGCAAATCGCAGTACAACTCATAACCGATGGCCGCGATATGGCCGCTTTGCTCCGTGCCAAGGATATTGCCCGCGCCGCGGATCTCCAAATCGCGCATCGCGATGGCAAACCCGGCTCCCATGTCGCTGAATTCCTCGATCGCCCGCAACCGTTTCGCCGCATTGGGCGTAAGATTTTTGTTCGGGTCGATCAGAAGATAGCAATACGCTCGATTTTTATAGCGGCCCACGCGCCCGCGAAGCTGGTGCAAGTCGGCCAATCCGTAGCGGTCGCCCTCGTTGATGAAAATCGTGTTCGCATTGGGAATATCCAAACCGCTCTCGACGATCGTCGTGGCCAGAAGCATGTCGTAACGGCGGTCGATGAAGTTCAGCATCACCTGTTCCAGGTCGTCTTCATGCATCTGACCGTGGGCGACCGCCATCTTGGCCTCGGGCACGATCTGCCGCAACCGCTTGGCCACGACCTGAATATCCTCGACCCGATTGTGAATGAAAAAAATCTGGCCGCCGCGGTTCAACTCCCGCAACACAGCATGGCGAACCAACTCGGGCTCGAACCGCGCCACGCGCGTTTCCACCGCTAACCGATCCTCGGGCGGCGTCTCTAAGTTCGAGATATCACGCAGGCCCATCAAGCCCATGTGTAACGTGCGCGGAATCGGCGTCGCCGTCATTGTCAATATGTCAACAATTTGCCGCAACGCCTTCAAACGCTCTTTTACCTCAACGCCGAATCGCTGTTCCTCGTCGATAATCACCAGGCCGAGGTTGTGGAACTGCACGTCGTGCTGCGCCAGCCGATGCGTGCCGATCACGATATCCATCGAACCTTCCGCCAAACGCCGAATCGTTTCGGTTTGTTGCTTTCGCGTGGCAAACCGCGATAACGAGGCGATTTCGAACGGAAACTCCGCCATCCGCTGGGTAAACGTTCGCAAATGTTGCTCGCACAGCAGCGTGGTGGGCACCAATACCGCCACTTGATAGCCCGCGTCGATCGCTTTGAACGCCGCTCGCATCGCCATCTCGGTTTTTCCGAAACCCACGTCACCGCAAAGCAAACGGTCCATCGGCCGCGATAGACTCATGTCGTGCTTGATGGCGTCGATCGTAATCAATTGGTCCGGCGTTTCATGATACGGAAACGAAGCATCGAATTCCCTCTGCCATTCGGTATCCAGTGGAAAAGTGATGCCGGGCCGCGAGGCGCGGGCTGCTTGCAATTCGAGCATGTCGGCGGCCAGATCGTTGACCGACTCCTCGACGCGCTCTTTTTGCTTTTCCCACAACCGGCCGCCAAGCTTCGCCAGCGTGGGCCGGCTCTTCGCACCGCCGATGTATTTTTGCACCAGCCCGATCTTGGTCGAGGGCACATAGAGCTTCGTATGGCCGGCAAATTCCAGCTCTAAATGCTCTTCGATCTGCCCGTTCTTTTCCAACAGTTTCAGGCCGCGATAACGCGCAATGCCGTGACCGACATGGACCACCAGATCGCCTTCGCGCAGTTCCAAAAAACTGTCGATCACGCGGCTCAATCGCCGCCGGCTGGGACGCCGTAAATCGGTGCGGCGAAACAATTCGCCGCTGCTCAATAGAACGATGCGTTCCGGAACCATTCGGAACCCGCTTTGCAGCGAGCCGAGCGGGAAGAAGAGTCGCCCCTGTTGGGCCGCCTGGGTTGCGCCGAAAATATCGCCCAGGCGTCGCACTTCGGCCTCGGTCTGACATACGACGAACACCTCTTGGCCCGCGCCCGCCTCATCCAATTCGTCGCGCACACGATTGATGTCGCCGCTGAAACGCTCGACCGACTCGATCTTCATCCGATAGGTTGTTTCCAGCGAGCCGACCGCCACGGCCGACGCCGCCACCGAAGGAAAACGAAACACCTGCTTGAGCACATCCGAAACCGTGTGATAAGCGAAGGGATTAGAAATTTGGGATTTGGTGATTTCGGGATTTCGGGATTTTGGGTCTGACTCACTAGCCACTGGCCACTGGCCACTGGCCGCTTTCTCTGACCCCTGCCCCCTGACCCCTGCCCCCTGATCCGCCATTCGCTCGACATACTGCCGCCCCTGATGTTCCAACTCCATCGGCTCGAGCAACAGGAACCAACTTTGCGGTGGCAGATAGTCGGCCAGATGCGCATTGTCGTTTGTGCCCCGGCTGATGATCGTTACATTGATCGAGGCGAGAGACTCCAAACTCCGTTGGCTCGAAATCTCGAAACGCCGGATCGATTCGATTTCATCTCCAAAAAACTCGATGCGAACCGGGTCGTCCCAGTCCGGTGCGAAAATATCGAGGATGCCGCCCCGGATCGAGAACTCGCCGGGCAATGTAACGGCGGGCGTGTTGAAAAAACGGCTTTCCGCCAGCCATCGCGCCAATTCCTCGACCGTGGCCGTCTCCCCGACGCGCAGCAAACGTGTCTGGCGCTCCAACGTCTCTCGACTGGGCACGGGCTGCAAAAGACTTTGAATGCTTGTGGCCACAAGCTTCGGCGGCACATCGACTTGCAGCATCTTCAGCAGATGCAGACGCTGGCCGAATACATCGTCATACTCGGCGCCGTCAAACGTTTCCAACGCGGGAAATCGCTCGGGCTTCAGCCGGGTAAAGAGAGCTAAATCTTCAATCAGCTCATCGACTTGATCGACTTGCGGACAGACGACGACCAACGAGGCGGGAACGCGATCGGCCAATGCCGCCGCCACGAGCGCGCACGACGACCCCCAGACTCCGTCGAGCGTCGCCGCATGGCCTTCCACAAGACTCTGAACGACTTCGGCGAAGCCGGCTTCCGATCTCAAGCATCCGGCCAGTTGCATCAACCGGTCGGACGCGCTGGCAGCCCGTTCGGCATCGGCCATAATGGTGCAAAGATTGTAGCGTAGCCCCACAATCCAGAAAAGGCTGCTTCCCCGCCATATTTTGGAAAGTTATTCCAAAGGCCGCTTCCCCCGGGCGTTATTCCGGAGGCAAGGATGCGCGGATCCCATCCAAAAGCTCTCGCGTCCCATGCTGGTCGCACCAAGAGTAGACGTAATTCCAGTCGATCCGGTCATTTTGCATGTCAACGACGTTCTCTACATCCTCGATATCCTTCCGTCTGCCCCCTGCAAATGACCATCGCAATTTCGTGACAATTACATCCTCGACCGTCGGAACAAATACATCGCGGCCCATAATACTCTCAGACCGACGACGTTTAAACCGCTCAATATCATGGGGATCATCACTCAGCAAAAAAATCTCAATCGAGAACGGATTTTCGACCAGATGCAAGACATAGCGCTTTGTGGCCGTCACCGTTTCAAAGGACATCTGCGGGTCTAAGCGAAAAGCCGAGCCTAAATGCTCCGCCAATACCGAGATCGTCCCTGGTTTCAGTTGAACTACAAAATCTGCATCGTGCGTGGATCTTGGGATACCGTAGAAGTTGCTTGAAAATGATCCCACTACCATATAGGGAATCTGTAGGGCCACGAATGCGTCGACAACAGCAACTGTAGCTTCATCGCTATTCATCAGCGATTCTCCCGCTGTCGAATTCTAGCCAGCCTTTCGCAGAGAATCTCTTGAATGCGGCAATCATCCGCATCAGGATACTGGCTACGAATACCGTCGGCCATGATTCGGCAAGAACGATCAAACAGACGAGCACCTGCCAAGAACTTGTCTTCCGGTGACATGGCGCGGGCCTGCCGCACCTTGTCCAAGTACAAGGCGTCGATTAATTCTTTGGTCGGTTGCATGAAGTTCAACCGGATCGATTAACGTTTGCCGCCGCGACCGCCGCCGCGATTGTCGCGCGGGCCGCGGTTGCCGTGACTGTTGTGATGGGGGCCGCCGGCCGGTCGTTTCGATCGTGCTTCGATATTCTTATCGATCAAAAGCCCCACGGCCTCGTCCCAAGTGGGAATGCCGCGGAATCCCATCCGCGCCGGCTGCTCGCCTTCGGCACTGCCTTCCTCGCCAAGATCGAATTCGTCGCCGAGATCATGCGGTTCGGCATGATCCAAATCCTCGTCGGATCGAGCTTTTTCGCCGCTTGCGTGAGGAGCGGATTCCGTCTCGCGACGATTTCGGCCGCGACGTGAACGACGCCGACGCGGACGGCGCTCGCCCGCCTCTTCGCGATCCGATTCCTCGCCGACGGGCTGCCGTTCGTCCACGTCTGCCGATTCTTCCTCGGCCGAAACCACGCCCAACTCGGAGATCGGCTCGTCCGAACGCTCGTCGGAAGTCGTTGCCGTCTCGCGACGTTGCTCTCCGCCGCGACCGCGACGACGGCGACGGCGACGGCGACGAGGACGTTTTTCCTCGGTCGATTCCGACTCTTCGCCCGTTGCCTCGTCAGATTTTTCCGAGTCCGAGGATTCCAATAAATCATATGGCTCCTCGAAATCGAACCGCTCGTCAAAAAAGTTAGGCGATTCCTCGGGCTTCTCCGGCGGAGGCGTTTCGTGCGGCTCTCGCTCCGGCAAGGGGCCAAACAATGCTGCCAATGGATCCGGCTTGGGTGTCCAAGGCAAAATCGATTCCAGCTCGGGCTCGACCGGCACCGGGGTAGACGGCGTTGCAGGCGCCGGGGCTGGTCGAGCAATCGCGGCTGCGGCCGGTGGCGCTGCCGGAGCTGCCGGCGCTATTCCAAGCTCGCTGGCCAGCAAGTCCCAATCCGCCGTTTGCGGCGCTGCTTTACGCTCGTGATGCGCCGGTTTCTGGACGGGCGGCGGGGCTACCGGACTTGCTTGCTGTGCGGCAGGCTCCTCCGTGGGGGAGGTGGCTCCCAATTCTGACGCCAAAAAATCCCAATGATTTGGTGAGTTCGGTTCGGTCATATTTCAATTACCAGCTTGTCGATCCTGTCAGCGCGCCTCCGCGCATCTACTCTAAAACAGTATAGCGCTTTTATTCAACGCTGGGAAGGAGAGTTACAGGAGAACTGCAAAGTCATTGGTCACGGAGGAACCGTCATCCTGAGCGAAGCGAAGGATCTCGTTGGCGTATTAGGACTTGGATAGACTCGCATAGATTCTTCGCTACGCTCAGAATAACTGCTTTTGGCGACTTTGCAGTTCTCCTGGGAGAGTTATCACCGCGTCCCAAATGTAGTCATTTTGATTACGCCAATATCACTATGACTACGTTTTGGCACGGCCATCGACAGCCAATTTTGCCTGCCCTCGGATTGCTTTCCCAATGCTTTATGACCTCTATCTCTCTTGTTGCAGGCTACTTGCAATGATCTTTCGCGTGTAGAATTCACCAGGCGCATCTCGATTGGCATGGAGTTCGCTCCTTAGGAAACGCGGAAAGCTGCTCTTTTGAGTCCCGCAACGTCAGGAAGGGATTATCATGAACATTCCGTTGAAACTCCACCAAACATGGCTGATAGAGATTGCATTGGCCGTCGGACTCGCAACATGGGGGGTAACTTGGGCCGCCCAAGCCGCGGATGCGAAAAAAACTGCCCGCGATGATCGTGCAGGTACAACCGTGACGCGGGATAATCGCGACAATTCTCGGGCGAATCCCGTCCGCCAATCGCCGCCTGTCGTGCGCCAATCGGCCCCGCCGGTCCGCATCGAACGGCAGCCTACTTCTTTTCGCTCGACAACCAACAATCATTCCGTAACCCCAAGATTTCGATCTTCAGGGGCTTCGGAAATTCGAAACGGGTCAATCAATACGGGCGTCGATCGACGCTTGGCCGTTGATGATCGTCGCAAGGACAACCCGAGCGGTTCTACCCGCACGCAAAACAACAATACAAGCGGCAACCGCACCATCGGCAAAACCAGCGATACGACGCCTGCGACGCGAAAAAACATTCAGCCGGATGTACCCAAAGTGCAGACACGCCAGAAAATCGATGCCGTGCCGATTGAGCGGCGCTCTCCGCCTCCGGCAGCCGATACGACCAATCGCGTTAAAACATCGGAGATTCGCAAGCGTTTAGACAACAAAATCGAGACGACGGATAAAAAAAACGTTGATCGCAAGGATCCAAAGATCGAGGGCCGAAAGCTAGACGGACCCACGGTCATCGACAAGAAAATTACGCCGCCTACGCCCAATACGAAAATTCAGACCAAGAACACCGACCGGCGGATCAATCCTACCGATTTACGAACCCTGCCGACCGATGCGCGGACGAAATCGACCGACGTCCGAAAACGTTTGAGCATCGATTCGGGCAAACAACTGGATTTACGCGACAAAGACCTGAAACTCAAGACGGATACTCTAAAGACAGGCAAGACGAAGCCTCCGCTCCCGGATCCGAAACAGTTGACGAATCCGCCGGGAATCACGAAAAAAGGCCCTGGCGATGTCGTAAAACACGATGTCAAAAAATTCGACCCCAAGAAGCAGGACATTAAGAAGAAGCCGTTCCCGGATCAATGGAAGTCGGGCGAGTTGGATAGGCTTGCGAAGGGCGACAAAGCCAAGCGAATCCAATTGGCCGACCAATACAAGATGCATCAACAGGGCGACGTGGCTCGCCGGCTTGAATTGCAAAAACACGCAAAACATCTCACTAATCCGCATCACGGTCCTGGGCCCGACCGTTTCCATCACGGCCCTGGGCCAATGCCCCCTTATATCCATCATCCTCATTTCTATCACGGATACGTAACGCCTAATTATTCGCGGTTCTGTTTCCAGTATTCCTACTGGGGTCCTTCGTTCTTCGCCGGCGTTTGCTGGTATCCGCGATGGAATCCCTGGGTAGAGTGGTCGTGGCATTGGCATTGCCCGGCCTATTGGGATCCACGGCCGATTTGGTGCCGCCCGGTGATTTACGATCCGTGTCCCACATGGGTCTACTGGGAAACGCCGGTGTTCGTGCCACTGCCCGAAGTGGCTTGCGGCACCTGGGTGGATCTGAAGCCGATTGTTGTGCCCGAGGCGGTGTTTGATCTGCAACTCGTGGCCGTGCGTTTTGTCGATCCAGGCCATCCTGACGAAAAACTGGGGCCACGCTATCGCGTGTGGTTCCGCAACAACAGCGCGCGGCCCGTTGTAGAGCCCTTCAACGTCATGTTGTTCGCCGCGACAGGCGACCGATTGGCAGCCAATCTGCCGCAAGCGGGCGTCCGCGTTGCGGCCATCGAAGCCGGCGATGTGCAGAGCGTCGATATTCGACTCCCGATCGAGGCGATGACCATCGGTCGAGACGCCCAAGGCAAGCCCGCGCCCTTCAGCACCTTGCACGTGCTGGTCGATGCCAACCAGGCCATAACGGAAGTCAACCGCACCAATAACGGCGCGAAGCTTGCGCCAGCCGACATTCTGCCGGTTGATCCCGCGGCCTTCGAGCTCGACCCCGACGTGGCAAGACCAGGCCAAGCCGTCGTTTTGGCCGGCGAAGGGCTCGGTCCCGAACCGGGGCAGATATTGCTCAACATCAAGGGGCAAGAAGTGGAAGCCGAGATTTTAGGCTGGTACGATCTAGGCGTACGCTGCCTGATCCCGAGTATGGCCCTAGACGGTCCCACCGAAGCCGAAATGATCGTAGTTCGCGGCGACGGTGCAGCTACTAACCCGCTGAAAATTACCATCACTCCATGATAGTAGTTCGGTTTATCAAAAAAGCTTTATGAAAGGAGCCCGTTTCGTTCTCGCATTCTCTCGCTCAGCCTACGCCGTGCGGCAGCGCATCCCACGGCGGATGCCAAAGCGGAATCGCGGGAAACAACACGCGGCCGGCCTCCTGGGCCAACACGGTCGAGCATTCCAGCCGGCCCTCGGCAACGGCCGCATCCCAATCCAGTTGACCCAAAACAAGCCGCGTAAAAACGGCCTCACCCAATCGCAAATAGCTTCGGCCGATCCGCTGCGAAGATGCTTTTACCGCATCCCGGCCGATCTCAAGCTGATACTTTTCGCCATCCACCAGCAGCCCCAATCCCAACGGCCGCGGCAGTTGAGCCTCGACGACACGCCGGTGCAGCTCGCCGCACAATCGCTGCAATAGCTTCAGCGGATTGAACACCCGCATCATCGAAATTTCGCCGTGTTCCGGCGATGGCGACGCCGGACAACCGCTTGCCTCGTCGAAAATGCCGAACAGCGGATGTCCAGGCCGTGCATGAAGCACAATGCAATGCCGATCGTGTTCGATGGCATCGCCGCAACATCGGGCTAACAGTTCCGGCCCTGCCCGAGGGCAATCCGGAGCCGTCATCAGCTCTAAAATCTGATCGCCTCGCGTCGCCGCATAGCCGACGATTCGCGTGCTGATCTCGCCCAACTCCAATTGCTCCGGCCCTTCCAAGGCCACATAAACCTCGTCGCAGGCATGGCGGCTCAACAACCATTGCCAATAGGCCATCGTGCGTTCCAGCGAACCGTAGCCCTCCAAGTTCTGCCGATAAAGCCGTTCCAACGCCGACAGTTCCCATTGACGCCACGGCCGAATATGCAAACGCCGACGCGGCCGAGGTATCAGCTTGTGATCCAAAAGCCGCGCTAAAAGAGTGCGAACATTTGCTCGACGAAAACTCGGCCGACCGCACGGCGCCCAGCCTGCTGCCTCGAAGAACCCCGGAATCGAGGTGCGCAGCATACCCGCCAATGCACCGCTTTCCTCCATCTGCTTTTCGGCCGCACGTAGCAAATAGCGGCCAAGCCCCTGATGCCGATGCTCCGAGGCGACGCCCAGCCACCCCAAACCCGCCGCCGGAATCATCTCGCACCCGAATTGCATCGTCCGATGCGTGATATGCACATGAGCGGCAATCTTCCGCTCGCGACGCAAGAGCAAACGATCGAATGGCTCGTAAAAGGGATCTTCCAGCGAAGCGTGAAACTCTTCACGCGAGGGCCCTTGAAAAATCGCCTGCAAAAAATAATAGATCGTTGCGTGGTCGCCGCTTTCCGCCCTAAGCACGGGCAGCCGCACCCGACGACGCTCCACCCCTTGCAACGCCAGATCCGCCGGCAGGCTCAACACGGATTCCAGGCCCATCGAACGAGAATCCTTTCCATTGGGCTTCGCGGAAAATTGCCCTTGTCATCCTGAGCGAAGCAAAGGATCTCCGCCGAGAATGTGCTACTGCGTCCTACATTGCTAATGAACCGTTCCGCGGCCAACTAGGCCAGCAAACGCGGTTGGCACAGCCGCGTTTGCGGTTGGATCTGGAACATTAGCAATGTCGGTATCCATAGATCCGACAAAGCCCAACATCTGGCCTGTTATCAAACCACTTTTAGATCGTTTTGTGAAGTAGCCCCGCAAAAAATTCCCGCAAATAAGATTCGGGATACAAACAAAACGCATACTCCCGCGACCCCAACGCCTTCTCCGCTTGAAGCCGCTCGACCATTTCCGCCCGGCGTTCCAAAAGCTCCTGCCGGCGTCCTTCCAACTCCGGCTGCATCTGCCGGTTGATCTCGTGAATGGCTTGGCAACGCTGTTTGGCATTTTGCACACTTGGCGCTGTGAAAATCCACTGCCGTTTTTCGGCAATTCGCCGCGCCGTCTCGATATCGGCATTGCCAACAAACCGCTCTGGATGAAATTCCATGTCGCGAAGCTCTTGCTCGACGCCTCGCAACTCGGCAATCGAGACCGGCTTGCGCGCGATCGGCAATTGCAGCGTGGCCGACAAAACCATGTATCCCGGCGGTTGCAGGCCGAAAAACCGTGCAATCAGTCGATCCGTCACCCGGTCGTATTTTGCTCCGCCAATCCCGTGCAAAAACAAATCGCTCAAGACCATGCGGGCCCAAAGCGTCGTCACCAGTGCCCGAGAACGGATACGCACTCGGCCCTGCTGAAGCTCCCACAATCGCTCGGCCGCCTGCTTTCCATCCCCTTCCGCCGAAAGCGGCAAACGCTCTTCCCAGCTTTGCCGGTCCGAAAGGATCGTTTCCTTGCCTGCCGCCCTGGCAAAAAGCCGGCGACGCTCCGGCCGCTCGGCCGTCCACACCCAAAACGGCGATTCCAACCATTCGCCTTCCTCGGCCAGTTCCGGCGCGGGATGCGAGTCGCTTCGCACCCGATACATCTTGCGATAGTCCCGGATTGCTTCGTTATAAACCGTCCGAAACGCCGGCAACCGGGCCAAAAGATGTGCCGTAAACCATTGAAAGGCCTGACTTTTGCAAATCCAACTCAGAGGCACTTCGAGCGTCTCAAGCCCCCAGTCTTCCTCCAATTGATGACGCGCCTGGGCCAAACAAGCCCCCAAATTCTCTCCTCGCTCCGCCCTCGCACAAACCAGTGGCCAATACGCCGCCATCACCGGATCTTTGACCAAGCCGCCAAGTTGCCCCGCAACCGCACGCCCAAACTCGGCAAACGTCGCAGGATCTTCAATCCGCCGTTCCTCATAAGCAATTGTCGGCTCAGGCTGATCAAACAGCATTTGCTCCACGCGGGGTGCATCTGCCGTACCGGCCGGAACGCGCAACGACGTGCCCCCCAACAAATCACTATCCACGATCAACTGGACGGCCGTCGCCCCGTGCTGTGCGGCCAACTCGGAGAGTGCGAAACTTTTGAACCACACGCCCGGATGAAACATCTGCGGCTGATGACCGGCCAAAAATATCGGGGCTCTCGAAGTATTCGCTTTCGTGGGCACATCGCGATAAGCCGAAGTCCACCGCCGCGCAAGTGCCAGCAGCTCGGCGCGTGCCAATTGCGAAATTTCCGCCAGCGCTCGCCCCTGCAAATCATAATCAAGTTGATCGCGCCGCCGTAAATTTCCATCCAGAACATCTCCCGCCTCTTCCCAAGGCGGTTCGACCAGCGATTCGCGATCCCCGCGCGGCGTCTGCCAAGAATCGCGATGGAGCGCGTCATGAATTACTTTCCGATAAACCGCCAACCGTGTCTCGGCATCGTCCAAGGCTCCGCCGAACGAACGTTTTTCGTTGAAATAAACCCTCGGCACCGGCAACTCAACAATCCGCAACCCTAATCGCACCGCTTGAACCCACAACTCCAACGGCATCGCGTAGCCGGTCTCCGTCAATTTGATATTCCTAAGCGCCGACACCCGATAGGCCTTGAAACCGCAAAAAGCGTCGGTCACCCGCAACCCCAACCGCCGCTCCAACTCCTTAATAATCGTTTCATTGATGCGGCGGCGATCGGCAGGCGGATCGCTATCGCCCGCAAACGACCGCAAATACCGGCTGCCCGAAACAATATCCGCATCGCCGGCCCAACATCGCTCAACAAAGTTGGGAATCAACTGCGGCTGGTGCTGGCCGTCGCAATCAATCGTGACCAAAACCTCGTAACCGCCTTGAATGGCGAAATCGAACGCCGAACGAAGGGCCGAACCGTAGCCCATATTTTTCGGATGCGTGATACAAAGAATGTCATCCCGCTCGGCCAGCAACGGCCCCGTGCCGTCGGTCGAACCGTCATCGACCACCAACACGTCATGACAATAGCAAAGCGCCCCCGCGATGGCCCCGGCAACGTGGTCCACTTCGTTGTACACAGGCAGAGCAGTAAGCGTTTTCGGCTGCATGCCCCAATTCTACGTTACAACTTACCGTCTAGAGAAGGGGCCGCGAGGAAATGACGAACCGCAACAGGAAAAACCCAAAAGGAACGAACTCAGCAAAACCCATTGGTCATTGGTCATTGGTCATTGAACATTGGTCATTGAACATTGAACCTTTTTCCTTCGACATTTCAATTTCGTCATTCGACATTCCCCTTACAGCCACTGAATCGGATCCTCTTCCCGTCGGCTCGCCCAAACTTCGATCTCGGGAAACTGCCGACCAAGCGATTCCGCCAAACGCTCGACCCCAAAACGCTCGCTGGCAAAGTGCCCCGGCAACAATAATCCAATGTCGGCCGCCTGGGCTTCAAGGCACGTATGAAAACGTGCTTCGCCCAACACCATCGCATCGCAGCCGTTCGCTCTCGCGGCGTCCAGCAATTCGTCGGCCGCCCCGCATCCGATGGCCACCGTGCGAACGATTCGCTCCGGCTGTCCCACGAGTTGCATCCGCTCGATTGCCAGGAATTTTTTTAACCGCTCGGCAAGTTCGCCTAGCACGACCGGTTCGGCCAGCCAACCCCATCGGCCCGTGCCTTGGCCTTCTGGATTCGGCAGCAGCGAAGTGATTCCATGCAACCCCAGCCCTTCGGCAATCCGTTGATTGATCCCCTGCTCGGCCGAATCGAATGCCGTATGCGGACTATAAACCGCAACCTGCGCGCCGATTAAATCCAACAATAATCCGCCGACGGTCGTGTCGGACGTCAACCGTTTTGTAGCCAGAAACGGCATCGGATGATGCGAAACGATTAAATCAACGCCCGCTTCCACCGCCTCGGCCGCGCTCTCCGGCGTGACCGTCAAGCAGGTCATCACCTTCCGTACCTCTTGCTCCCGCCGTCCCACCAACAGCCCGACATTATCCCAATCCTCGGCCAATCGAAACGGAGCGACTTGTTCCAAAAAAGCGGCGATAGCGGCAACGGTAGGCATGGGATTTCCTGGGTATTTGGCCAAACTTTATCTTATCCACTGCCGTATGATTTGTATCACCGGCAACAGCAAAGCAATGATTGCTCCCACTAGGGGAAAGAACAGAAAAGAAAAAAAGAGCTCCCAACGCTGGTTCTTCATTGCACGGTCCTCGGATGCAAACACCAATAACCGAGACACAGTCATTGTGCAAAAGAATCGCAAGAAGTGCAATCACCATCGGTTGGCGCAGAAAACTATCGCCCCATCGCCACGGCGATCTCTTCCAGCCCGAGCCGCTTCATCTTCTTATAAAGCGTCGTGCGGTTGATGTTCAACGCTTCGGCCGTGAGATTGCGGTTCCAATTGTTCGCTTCGAGCACTTCGCGGATAATCTGCCGCTCGGGCGATTCCATGGCCTGTTTCAACGAACGGCCGGCCGCCGACTCGACGTTGACGCTGCCCGTGGCCGTCACCGCCTGCGGCAAATCGTCCGCACCTACCACGTTTTCCTTGCCCAGTAGAACCGCCCGCTCGATCACATTTTCCAACTCGCGGACATTGCCCGGCCAGCGGTAACGCTGCAAGGCAGCCAAAGCGTCTTCCGTGAATCCGCGAACCTGCTTGCCCGAATCCTCGCACACTTGCCGCAGGAAATGCTCCGCCAACCGCGGAATATCCGAAATCCGCTCGCGCAACGGCGGCAATTCCACGTTAATCACATTGATGCGATAAAATAGATCCTGGCGGAAACGGCCTTCAGCCACCAGCTTGCTTAGGTCGTCATTCGTGGCCAAAATCACCCGCGTATCCACATGAAAAGTCTTCGTCCCGCCGACTTGCTCGAATTCCAGATCCTGTAAAATGCGGAGCAATTTAACCTGCATCGCCGCGCTGGCCGTGCTGATTTCGTCCAGGAAAATCGTGCCTTGATCGGCCAGTTTGAATTTGCCGAGCTTCTCGCCGATCGCGCCGGTGAATGCTCCCGCTGCATGACCGAACAGCTCGCTTTCCAACAGCGTCTCGGGCAATGCGCCGCAAGCCACTTCCACAAACGGCTTATCCCGTCGGCCGCTGCGCCGATGAATCGCTCGGGCAATCAACGACTTGCCCGTCCCGCTTTCGCCGGTAATAAGCACCGTGGCCCTCGTGTCGGCCACCGAATCGATCATGTCGAAAATCTTCAACATACGATGGTCGTGGCCCACGATGTTTTCCATGCCAAAACGCAAGTCAAGCTGCGCTTTCAGCGTCTTGTTCTCTTCAATGACCTTCTGCTGATTCAAGGCGCGCTCGATGGCCACCATCAGTTCTTCATCGATCAACGGCTTCGTCAGGAAGTCGAAAGCGCCAAGCCGTATCGCCTCGATCGCCGCCTCGACGGTCCCGTAGCCGGTGATCATAATCACGGCCATCGCGGGATAATTCTTCCGGCAGTAGGCCAATAGATCAAAACCGTCGCCGTCGCCTAATCGGATATCCACCAGCGCCAATTCGTAGGTTTTGCGCCCCACGGCGGCAAGCCCCTCGGCCAAACTGGCCGCGGCATCGACCGCATAGCCCTGCTCTCGAAGCCAATCGCTCATCGATGCCAGCAAATGGCGGTCATCATCAACCAGAAGAATCGTGCCGAGTTGTTTCATAAACGTTACCCTCTCCGCCCTGCCTTGCGGTATATTTTCACTGGCGTCCTGGCGACGGTGGTAAATCTCTAATGGTGAGAAATTCGTGCTGTCGCCAAATATCTACGTCACAAGATGCCTCAAGTCAACGCGCAGAATATGGTTCAAGGTCCAAGGCTCAAGGTTCAAAACCCACAGTCCCAACCTCCCGACACAGCACCTAAGTCTAATGTAAACAACGACTTGCAACATCGAACCTTAGCCCTTGAAGCTTGGCATTTTCCCACCTCCCCCTCGACTTGGCCCAAGAATCTACGCCTATCCCGCTGAGTCGGGGGGTGTGTTTGGTAACAACGGGGGATTACATCCTGCCCGATAGCGGATTAGTATTGTGGTATAGTTAATCCGTTGGATGGGTATATCCAACTTCACATTATCCGGAGAGATCGCGATGAGTATTCGATTGCTGATTTGCGATGACCATGAAGTCATTCGCACGGGTTTGGCCAGTCTGTTGGAGGGGAGCGAAATCGAGATCGTCGGCCAAGCGGCCAGCGGCAAAGATGCTTTGCAATTGGCTCAGAAGGACAAGCCCGACGTAATCCTTCTCGACATCCGCATGCCCGACGGCGACGGACTCGCGACCCTCGAAAAATTGCGAGTGAAAGCGCCCGAGTCCAAAGTGGTCATGCTCTCGACCTACGACAACCCGACGTACATCGCCCGGGCCGTCGCCTTGGGAGCTTCCGACTACGTACTCAAGGGTTCTTCCCGCGAGGATTTGGTGGCCACGATCGTGGCTGCCGCAGCCGGCGAATCCCCCAGCCGCAGCGGTGAACTGAAAAAGATCGCCGGCGCAATGAAGGTTCGCCAGGTTATCGACGACGACGACGTGCCACTTACCCAACGCGAGACCCAAGTGCTTCGCCACGTGGCTCTCGGCCTGAGCAACAAGGAAATCGGCAAGTCGCTCGAAATCAGCGTCGAGACCGTCAAGGAACACGTGCAAAACATCTTGCGCAAGATCGCCGTCACCGACCGCACCCAAGCCGCCGTTTGGGCCGTGCGCAAGGGATTGGTCTAAGTTCCTCGACATAACCTGACCGCAAGAAAAGCAAAAGGGATTGGGGATTAGAGCATAGGGATTCGAGAAAGCAGCCTGTTTGCTTTTTTTCCAATCCCTAATCTCTAGTCCCTGATCCCTGTTTTTTTAGTCCCTGTTTTTTCGCTCGGGGATGCGCTCGCTCGTACACTTCGCGCAACGCGGTCGTGCTGACATGCGTGTAGATTTGCGTCGTCACGAGGCTTTTATGCCCCAATAGCTCCTGCACGCTGCGGATATCCGCGCCGCGATCCAAAAGATGCGTTGCAAAGCTATGCCGCAAGGAATGCGGCGTCGTGCGACGATCGAGGCCGGTTTGTTTCAGATATTTTTCCAGCATCCGGGCGACGCTGCGCGTCGTAAGACGCCGCCCGTATTTGTTCACGAATACCGGCGAAACACCCTTCTTCTCGGTCAGATTTCGGACCGGCAGCCAATGCCGGAGCGCTTTCACGGCAAACGATCCCACGGGCGAAAGCCGTTCCCGGCGTCCCTTTCCACGAACGCGAAGCACGCCCGCCGCGAAGTCCAAATCCTCGTCATCGAGCCCCACCACTTCGCTCACGCGCAGACCGGCCGAATACATCGTCTCCAGAATAGCCCTATCCCGCAGTCCCATCGGCTCGTCCGAAGGCGGCGATGCGAACAACTGTTCCAGCTCCTCCGAGGAAAGGAAATGCGGCAGCGTCCGATTGCTTCGCGGGCTCCGCAACGGCTTGGCGGGATTCGTTTCGATCCAACCCTCGCGCTGTCCAAAACGAAAAAAACTCCGCATCGAAGCCAATCGCCGCGCAATCGAAGTCTTGGCATAGCCCGATTCATGGAGAGCCGAAACATAGCCGCGCAGATCCAGAACGTTGATATCGCCGGCCGCGGGTGTATGTCCGCCATGCGCTTCGGTCAGATAATCCGCCAGCGCCGTCAAGTCTTCGCGATAGCTCTTGACGGTATAGTCCGAAGCATTGCGCTCAACAGCCAAATACTGCAAAAAACGAGCAATGGCGGTTTGCATGAGAGTGATCAGTCTTCAGTGATCAGTTCTCAGTAATCAGTTGTCTGCAATCAACTTGTTTTATTACAACAACTAAAAACTGATTACTGAAAACTGACAACTTCTTCAACAATATTCATCCATGTCGGTCGTCAATGGAACTTCAAACCGCGACGTCGAGACAAACTTCCGGCTGTCGTGACGAACTTTTTGGCTCAGCACAGCCGCGTCATACCACGTGAAGCTCAGCTCGGGATTCGACGCAAAGCGGCCCAACGTTCGCAGCGCTTCGGCACGGCTCGAATCGTCGTAAAGGAACACGTAGCGCTCGGTCCCTTTCACCAGTGCCAACACGTTGATGTCTTGATTCACGGCAGATATCTCCTGACACGGCTTGGACCGACCTCTTGGTTCCAATCAAAACAGCTCGCGATGAGCCATTTCTTGGCCAAGTTTCCTATCACTTGTATCGGACGGTCGTGCGTTCCTGCCTCACCGGGCGGCCGATTTCCCTATTCCTGCCGATTACGAAATCCTTGCCGGATAGGAAAACACGAACATCGCCCCTCTGTGGAGGCATATTTCCACTATTGCCAGCCGCTCCTGCGCCGGCAACGCCTGAATTATCGGCAAAGTCACCGCGTTTTCTCCAATTTGCAGCTCCAAGTTTCCAAAAGGCAAAAATCCTTGTTCACCATATTTGAAAAAATAAGTGCAACCGGGAAAACTAGGTAAAGTCACAAGTGAAAATGAACGCCAATTTTCAATACGCCAAGTCAAAACCCAATGTTTTTTTGCCATTTCCCCCCTTTCCCCTTTTTCCTCCTTACACGGAACGCTAATTTGTAAGAAAATAGCGATCTGCCAAGTTCTCTCCCAAAACGCCAACTTCGCCAAATTTGGATCATCAGAAGCCAATGTCTCCTCGTAATCCCACGCGCTCCGTAAAAGTCGGTTCCGTCACCATCGGCGGCGGCAATCCCATCGTCGTCCAAAGCATGTGTGCCACCAAAACCGCCGACATCGAGGCGACCGTCGCCCAGGTCAACCAATTGGCCGCCGCCGGAGCCGGGATTGTGCGCATTGCCGTCGATACCCCGCGCGATTGTGAAGCCTTGGCCGAAATTCGCCGCCGCACCACGGCCAACCTCTCCGTCGATCTCCAAGAAAACTACCGCCTGGCAGCCGACGTTGCCCCGTTCGTCGATAAGATTCGCTACAACCCCGGACATCTCTATCACCACGAACGAAATCGGCCCTGGCAAGACAAAGTCCGCTTTTTGGTCGATATCGCCGGCCAACAGAATTGCGCCCTGCGCGTCGGCGTCAATTGTGGCTCCGTCGATCCCGCTAAAACAATCTCCCCTCAACCGCTTGCAGAAGAGGGATCTGGGCTAAAGGCAACAGGCATCTCCCCTCGCCCTTTGGGAGAGGGGCCAGGGGTGAGGGCGGTCGATGCCTCGCTCCGCCCCATGCTCGAAAGTGCCCTCGAACACTGCGACCTGCTCGACCAACTCGGCTTCACGCGCTATTGCGTATCGCTCAAAGATTCCGATCCCGCCCGGGTAATTGAAGTCAATCAACACTTCGCGGCCCTTCGGCCCGAAATTCCGTTGCACTTGGGAGTTACCGAAGCCGGAATGCCGCCCGAGGGAATCGCGAAAACCCGTGCGGCATTTGAGCAACTCCTTTCCCAAGGCATCGGCGACACCATTCGCGTCTCGCTTACCGTGCCGGTCCATCGCAAGCAGGAAGAAGTCGAAGCCGGCATTCAGATATTAGCCGATATCGCCACGGGTCGCCTTCTCGGCATGAAGGATCTTCCGACAGGTCGCCTGAACATTATCAGTTGTCCAAGCTGCTCGCGCGTTGAGAATGAAGCGTTTGTCGAACTAGCCCAACGGGTCCGCGAAGTCACTCGTTACGCAAGCGATTATCCATTCACCATTGCCGTGATGGGCTGCCGAGTCAACGGGCCGGGCGAAACCGGTCATGCCGACCTTGGACTTTGGTGCGGACCGAATTTCGTCAATCTCAAACGCAGCGGCGTCTCGCTTGGCGCATTTTCCTTCGACGAAGTGCTGATCCGCCTTCGAACGGAACTCGACGCCTTGATCGCCAACCGCAAATTTCCTTGAAGATTCACACCAAACCCGTCGATGTAAGGGGCGACGTTTGGGATTGTTCCATATAGGTGAACTCCGAGCGTCACGATCTCCTCACTTTCCATCTTTTCCCATACCGCCATGCCAAGGATTGCAGCCAGCATTGCTAGCATCGCCAGGCGTCTTCTCCATGCAATGCATCTGCAACGCTCGGAGAATGACGAGGAAATCGCCACCTTTCTGGCGTTGCGCAGTCTGTCGATATCCGGCTGGTACGATATGGAACGGAAAGAACTCGCGCCCGGGTTCCCGATCGCATCCAGTGATTCCGTCGTGGACATCGGATGCGGACTTGGAAACGCCAGCCTATTTGCCGCGAGGCAAGGGGCCGAGGTCGTCAGCCTGGATATCGACCCCTCGACCATCGCGAACCTCGAGCAAAAAATGCGCGACGTTCATCCAAAATCCTTTCAAGCAATCGTCAGCGACTCGAATCCTGTTCCCTTACCTGCGGCATGCGCCACCGTCGTGCTGGCGATGGAGGTTTTGGAGCACGTTGACGAACCGGCCGTCTTTTTGGCCGAATTGCTGCGTATCGGCAAGCCCGGCGCTCGCTATTTGATCTCCGTGCCCGATCCGGCAAGCGAAGGATTGCAACGCAAGATCGCACCTTCTTCTTATTGGCGAAAACCCAACCATCTGCGCGTTTTCGGACGCGACGAATTCCGCGCCGCTATCGAGTCTGCCGGCCTTATCGTGGAGCAGCAGTTTTTCTACGGCTTCTATTCGACGATGTGGTGGTCGTTGCGTTGGGCCGTTGAGGAAGACGAAATCCCCTTTGGCCAGGCCGGACATTCTGAATTGCTGAGCAACTGGAACAAAACCTGGAAGGCCCTGCTTACACAGCCTCAGGGAAAACGCATTTGGGAAGCATTCGAAGAGGCGATGCCCAAAAGCCAAGCGATCATCGCCCACAAGCCCGGCAAATAATCCCGCCGGCCTGCATTTCTTCCCGTATGATCTTATACGAGCGCCTCCCTAGAAACCCAGGGCCGATCAGTTTTCAGTAGGGCGGGTCGAGCGAAGCGATGGCCCGCCTTGAATTCCTCGAAAAATGGCGGACCACCGCTTTGCTCGACCCGCCCTACGCTTTTCCCAAATTCAATAATTGATTGCCCCTGCCCTCGAAACTGCGGCAACTCGACATAGCGGCCAATAAGCAAATCTGCTATCATCCCCCCCCGTGCGAACGATCTGCCCTCTACTTGCCGTGCTGATTCTTAGCGGCTGCGCCGGTCCGTTGACCAATCGGCTGACGCTGCCCGACCGCAACACCTTGGTCCGCGACCAATTGGTGATTCATAGCGATTTCCCCTTGGCCGCCCATCATCGGCTATTCGAGGAGCTGACCGCCGAGCGAACCGACCTCTGCAACCGCTTGGGCGTACCTTGCTCCGACGAACCGATCCATGTTTATCTCTTCGAGCACCAGAAGCGATTCGAGGGCTTCATGCGGCTTCACCATCCTGAATTTCCGAATCGCCGCGCTTTTTTCGTCGAAACCGATGCCCAATTGTCGGTCTATGCCCAATGGGGTGATCGCATGGCCGAAGATTTGCGGCACGAGACCGCACACGGCTACCTCCATTCCATTGCACCGGACGTGCCTCTATGGTTGGACGAAGCAATCGCCGAGTTTTTTGAGGTTCCTCGCAGCCAACGTGGTTTGAACCGCCCGCATCTGGATCGCCTTTTAACTCGCATCCAACAAGAACACTGGCAACCCAATCTCGAGCGTCTCGAGAAACTTCCACCCACGCAAGATATGTCGCAAGACGACTATGGAGAGGCTTGGATTTGGGCCCATTTTCTGCTCGAATCCCAGCCCGACCGGCTCGAACTTGTCCGAGCCTATTTCTCGGATCTTCGTCGCAACGGCGTCTCGACGCCGATCTCCGCCCGCTTGCTCACCCTACGCTACCCCCCCGAAGAGGCTTTGCTCGCACACGTCCACGATCTAGAAACTGGAAAGTGGCAGTAATGCGTCCCAGATAAGTAATCTCGTGAGGGCCGGGCACCGACCGAAGGTTGGTCGAAGGAAGCCCGGTAAACAGGAGTTTCGGCCCAGAACTCCTCCACATTTGCCTAAGGATCAAGAAATAGCCTATAATGAGTTTGACGTTCGATCCGTCTAACGATCCGTCCTATCTCACCTTGGCCGCCCTCCACTCCGATGAAACCCTCCTCTCTTGAGCGATTCGCGTTTCTCGATGCGTTGCGCGGGCTGGGTGCGTTGGGCGTCACTTGCTACCACATCCACCGCTATCGCCCCTTGCGAGATCCCGTCGATAGCCTTTTGCCGGCCTTTGTACAAAACTTTTTGCAATATGGCTGGGTCGGCGTCCCCGTGTTCTTTGTCATCGCCGGCTTTGTTACCGCCTACACGTTGCGGAAGACCGTTCTGACACAGGCGTTTGTGACCAATTTCACCCTACGACGCATCGTGCGGCTAGGAATCCCCTACTGGACCACGATTCTGTTTGTCGTCCTCGTTGATGGCATCGCCCGGCTATTGATGGCCGATCCCACCCTGGCCGATCCCATCGAATGGCCTCAACTGGCCGCTAATCTTTTTTTCCTGCAAGACATCCTATCCCAAGGAAACATTTCGGCAGGCACTTGGTTCGTCTGCATTGATCTGCAATTCGGAATTCTTTTCATCCTGCTGCTCTGGCTCTATCAAAGCTTGGCATCTCGATGCAAAACCAGCCAAACCGCCCGAATCATTCTCCGCACGGCTCTTTTCGTCCCCCTGGGACTTTTCTCTCTGTTTCTCTACACCTACTGCCCGAAATTCAATATCTGCCAAGATTTCGACGCCTGGATCATCTATTTCTTCTGTATGCCCGTGTTCGGAGCATTGGCTTGGTGGACCTTGGACGACCGCCTCCCTCGCCCGATCTTTTGGACCTACGCCCTGCTCATGGTGTTGATACTGCAATTCAACTGGCGGTTGGAAGTTGCCATCGCCCTCGGCGCCGGTGTTGGCATCTATGTCATCGGGCGCTACAAACATCTCGGCGATTGGCTCACCGCGCAATGGCTTCAAGAGCTGGGACGCATTTCCTACAGCCTTTTCTTAATCCACTATTCCGTGGCCTGGATCGTACTCACCCTTGGCCATTGGTTCACCGACGACACCCCTCTCATGGCCATCCTCTGGCTGGTCGTAGCGTTGGCCGTCAGCATCGTCGCCGCCAAGGTAATGTACACCTTTGTCGAGGAACCAAGCGTTCGTCTATCCAACTGGCTGAAAAACCGAAGCAACGAGCCGCCGGTTCGCTCGAAACTCTCTCCGCCCGCTGAATACGTCGTGGAATAGCTTTTCCAAGCCAGAACGCCCCCCCGCATGGCCATGACGGCATGACTTGGATTCTTCGTTTCTGCCCCCTCCACAAGTCTACCTATCTATTCAGGCAACACTCTTGTAGAATGGGCGGGCAATTTATTGATCCTTTTTTTACTGGCGGCTCGCACCGCTGTTGCCCGACTGCATGTTGACGTATCGCCACTTTCGTAATTCCGATCCTCCAGCCTTGGTCGCTCTATGGCAAAGCCGCGCCGGCCAGCCCGGACTCCAGCAGCCGGTTTCGCCCGACCTATTGGAACAGCTAAACTTCGCCAAGCTGTATTTCGATCCGCAAGGCTTATTCCTGGCTCTCGATGACGGACGGCCGATCGGTTTCGCTCATGCCGGTTTCGGGCCCAATGTAGAAAAAACCTGGATATCCACCGAATCCGGCACAACCTGCGTCGTCGTGGTTCGGCCTGATTGTCCTGAAGCCGAAGTCGCAGCCGGACTCATCGAACGTTGCGAAGATTATCTCCGCCAACGCGGCGCCAAGGTATTTTACGGCGGCGGTCTTGCCCCCATGAATCCCTTCTACGTCGGCCTCTACGGCGGCAGCGATTTGCCCGGCATCCTAGACTCCGATACCGTCGCCCGCCAAGCCTTTGCTGCCCGCGGATATCAAGAAATCGAACGCCTCTCCGTCCTGCGATGCGATCTGAACGCCTTCGAGTCGATCATCGACCGCCGCCAAATGCAAGTCCGCCGCCAGATGTTGGCCGAAGTGACGGTTGACGCGAATTCGCAATCCTGGTGGGAAGCCTCGACGATCGGAGAATTCGACCTCACCCGATTCGTCCTTGTGCCCCGCACCGGAGGATCCCCTATCGCTTCGGCCGTATTCCGCAACATGGAACCTGGCGGTTTTAATCCGGCCTATCGGGCAAGCGGGCTCATCAATATCACCGTGGACGAAGACTACCGCCGCCGAGGGCTTTCTCTATTCCTGCTCAGCGAGGCATTCCGCCAATTCCAACGCCAGGGTATCCAACATGTGGAAACCCAAGTCCGACAGTCCGAAACGGTTATTCTCCAAATTCTCCGCAAAGTCGGTTTTCAACAAACCCAACAAGGCGGCCTCTGGCGACGCGACGCCTGACAATTGGAATGAGATACTTACTTTTACGCTACTTGATATAGTAGCCCGAGACGCGCCACTTCTTATCTTTGTCGAGCATCGGAGTGATCGTTTCGGTGGCGGTGCTCTTATTGCCGAACGTGGTTTTGTATTGCAAGATGACGTATTGGCCGTCAGGAGCGCCGGGAGCCGTGGTTGTAAACTCTTTCGATTGGAGCTGCCGAGATTTCAACTCGCCCAAAGGTTTGCGGGCTTTGCCAAGCGACTTCACGAAAGCCAAACGATCAACTTTGCTCTTCAACAACGAAGCGGCAGTTTCCCAGCTTCGGGTGTATTGCTCGTGATCGACCAACGCAAGCCAAAGCTCCGCCGCTGCTATCGCACTTTTTTCAGCTTCCTCACGATTCACGTTGGACGGCTTCTTCTCGGCGGATTTGGCCGCCGGAGCGGGATTCTTGCCTAAAATCGGCTTGAGCAAAATCGTAACCGGCGTACCCTGCGGCGGCAGATGTTCCTCGAACGCCTCGAACATCCGCGATTCGATAGCCCCATAGCTGAGAATCGGCAAATCCAACATGGCCGAGGGAAGACTCAGAACGCAAATCAACTCGCCGGAATCCGCCTGATAGTATTTCTGACCAGTGGCTTCGTCGGTAATGATCCCGCTGCCCGCAAAAATCCAATTGCTTTCGAGCGCTTTTTTGGTCTTGATGTTGCGGATCCAGTCCTGGGCAGGCGACGACTTGACCTGCCCCTTCTTGTCCTTCCACCGAACCTCAATCGCGACCTCGGTGCCGGTCGGCGGAACAAATCTCGGCTGGAATTGGGCCGGATGTCCCGGCACGGCTCCGACAGCTTCGAGGCCGGCGTGTACGATCGAAGGTGTGACATTGACCGCTACCACCGCTTCGTAAGACCGGTTGGAATACGTGGCAAAAAACTCCAAGGGATACCCGGCTTTGCACACTTCCCCCAACATGACCACGTGTTTGTTTTGTGAATCGGCCCAAACAGGTTGCTTCGGATTCAAGCGGACCAGCTTGGCGGATGCGTCGACCAACGGCTCACCCAAATCGCGAGGTTTTTCCTCGGTCGATGCCGGTTCTTCGATAGGCGTTTCTTTCTTATCGCCCAACTTCGCAGCCGACGGAACTTCTTTGCTCTTCTCTACCTTTTCCACCTTCAGCTTGGCCGGCGCAGCCTTGGTTTGCTTCGCGGGCTTTTTTTCCTCGGCCGCGGGACAACCGCACAATGCCATCGCAAGCAAAAATATCACCGAGGACATCAGGATGCCGGCACGGCCGGCGGCGGTCGGTATCATCATGATTGAGACCTTTCAAGAAAGCGATAAGGGAAGGCACGCTATCCTGCCATTCTAACCCCGAACAAAATTCCAGCAAGACACCCAAGATGCGCCACAAGGATCGTGACCGCAAAGTTTAACAGTAACACCAGAGAATGGGGCAAGTGCGAAAGATGTAGGGCCATCAATGTGGCCAAACAAGCCGCTTGCGGCTTCGCAAGACAGAACCACCGACACGAACATTTAGAAGTCGTACTAGCAGTGCCGCCGCCGGAACCAGGTGACCAGCGTTACCAGAAGATACGTTCCGCCGGCGATCAAAATAATGACCGGCCCGCTAGGCAAATCCGAGGGATAACTTAACGCAATCCCCGAGGTAACAAACGCCATGCAGAACAAAATGGCCACGGCCATCATCTGCCAAAGTCGCCGCGAAAAATGGCCCGCCACAGCGGCAGGCAACGTCAACAGAGCAATCACCAACACAATGCCGACCACGCGTACAAGCAAAACTACGGTCAGTGCCGTCAAACACAGGAGCAGCAGATAGTAAAACTTCACGCGCACCCCGCGAAGCTCCGCGAATTCCTCGTCAAAACACAGGGCAAGCAACTTGGGATAGAAGCCCAGCCCCAACAAGATCACCAGAGCGTCCATCGCCGCGACCAGCCAAACGTCGTGCGACGAAATCAGAAGGATATTGCCGAACAAATAGCTCATCGGATCGACGTAGCCCGGCGTTTTTGCAAAAAACAGCAAGCCGATCGCCATCCCGATCGCCCAAACCGCGCTGATGACGGTGTCTTCGCGTTGCCGTGCATAGAGACTTACAAATCCAATCAAAAGAGCGGAAAACAATGCCGCGGCCAACGCGCCGTACATCGGCCGACACCAAGTAATTCCCCAGGCTGCATTGAAATAGAGCGCCGCTCCGATGCCGCCTAAAACGCAATGCGAAATCGCGGCGGCAATATACGTGATTCGCCGCGTTACGACATAAGAACCAACGATCCCCAGCGAGACGCTCGCTAAAAGCCCCACCACGAGCGCGTACCGCAAGAACGGGATGTCGGGGTCTTGCAGGGCTTGGAAAAAATCATTCATGAGTATGCCCTGCATGGGAAAATTCGTCGTGACGCACCATGCGAACCTCGCCGCCATAAATCTCGTGGATCATCGCGCCAGTTATCTGGCTGGTCGGGTGGACGACTACCCGGCGATTGACGCAAATCACACTTTCCACAAAACCCGAGACAAAGCCCAGATCGTGGGAAACCATAAGGATGGTCATCTGCTGGTTCAATGTGCGAAGCAAATCGAGCAGCTTGGCTTCGACCAACGAATCGACATTCGAGGTCGGCTCGTCAAGAAGCAATAGATCGGGCTTGCAGCACAACGCCCTCGCGATCAAAACGCGCTGCCGCTGCCCGCCGGAAAGTGCCGCGAATGGGCGACCCACGAAATCTCGCATCCCAACCTGCTCCAATGCAGCGACGGCCGCGCGGCGATCGTCGCGCCCCGGCCAGCCAAACACGCTGCGGCCAAGTCGGCCCATCAAAACGATATCCTTCACCGTAACGGGAAATTGAGGGTCGTGTTGAACATATTGCGGCATGTAGCCGATCCGCATCCGAGCATGACAGGGCGACTGGCCGAAGATGCGCACCTCGCCCTCCTGCGGCGTAAGCAAACCCAAAAGCAGCTTAACCAACGTGGTTTTGCCCCCGCCGTTTGGACCCACAATGCAAACCGCCGAGCGGTCGGCAATCGAAAGATTCACCTTTTCCAACACCGGCTCGCGCCCGTAGGAAAACGTAACGTCTTTCAGTGCTATGACCGGTTCAGATGGCATCGGAATAGTGCCTTTAGGAATGTCCAATGTCGAAATCGAAATGCCGAAGAACCATCAGATATTCAAATCAAAATGCCCCAAGAAAACAATCGCAACTCATTCGTCATTCGTCATTGGTCATTGGTCATTGGTCATTGGTCATTGAAAATTGAAAATTGAACCTTTGTCCTTCGTCCTTCATTCGACATTTGAATTTCGACATTCGTCATTTTTTTCTCCGTCCTTGCTTTTCAACGCCCCCTCTATCTTCTCCGCAATATCCTCGACGTCATTGATAATGTTTTTCTTCAACCCGTCAATGATGGCAATACGGCCGCCGATGGCCTCGGCAACGACCTGAGCGCTCTGGGTGGCATATTGCGGTTGGGTAAAAATGGTTTTCACGCCCTCGGCCCGCGCTTCTTTAATAAGCCCATGAAGCTGTTTCGGCGTGGGCGAACGCCCGGCCTCTTCCACGGCCTCTTGTTTCAAACCGTAGGTATCCGTGAAATAGCCGAAGCCGGGATGAAACACATAAATCGAACGGCCGCGGTAGGGCGCTAACTTCCGTTTAAGCTTTGCGTGAAGCGTGTCGAACTTCTGGCATAATACGGTAAGGTTCTTTTCATAATCAGCAGCGTGTAAAGGATCGGCTCGGCATAGCGCGGCAGTGATGTTTTTCGCCATAATCACAGCCAGCGGCGGAGAGAGCCAAACATGCGGGTCAGGCTGACCGCCTTCGCCCGGATGATCCTGGGCATGCGCGCCTTCGTGCTCGCAAGGCACATCGACCCGACGTTTTTGAATCCCAACGGTCGTGTCAACCACTTCAAGTTGCTGGTTGCCTTCTTTAATTTTTTGGATCAGCACGCCTTCAAACGGCATCCCAATCTCAAAAAATATCTTCGCGCGGCCAAGCGCCTGGATCTGTTGCGGAGTCGGCTCAAATGTATGAGGATCTTGGCCAGGCTGAACCAAAACATCTACCTCGACATAAGGCCCGGCAATTTGCTCGACCAAATAAGCCAAAGGCGGAATGCCCACAAAAACGGGCAGCTTTCCTTCAGCAGCCTCGGGCTTCGACGCCGCGCCGCAGCCGCTTGCAAATAGCAATACCATGACGGCACAAATACACATCGTCACTCTCAGCAAAGCGACGACTTTGTTGCAAACGAAGCGGTTCTTTGCTTTGCCCAAGATGACCACCGATGTTTTTCGACCAGTTCCGCTCTTACGCATGGTCCGACTCCTTGGCGTTGGCTTCACATACAAGATGCACGGCATGGCAGTCCTGGCACTCGGCCAATGCGTGATGCTCGGCAAACTTGGCCCAATGTTTCTGTTGGTCAGGCGTAAGAATGCCACTGCCCTTACAGAGGGGGCATACGCTGTCTAAGGCCGATAAAATCGCCGCACGAATGAATTCCGACCGGTTCGGAATTCCTCGCATCGCTTCAAGCAGCGGCTCATCAACCTTGAAGGTGATGATTTCTTGCTTTCGCCTGGAATCAGCCATAAAAACGGTTTCCAATCCAAAACTACGTGTTTTTTCGTAAAAACAGCCTGTTTTTCGCAGAATCAACAAACGGAACCGCAAGTTCGAATTGGTGCGGAAATAGCCCTTCCTCGGGATAAGATAATACATTGTATTACCACCAAGAAATTCGTCTACCCCCAGTCGGGGAAATTCGGTACAAGGAGCCTGGCAAAACGCCTCTGGAAGCGGAGGCTATTTGCAGTATTTGCATCGATTCGCGTTGATTAGTGTAGATTAGTGTTCCTGATAACCTTGTATTTCCTCATGCGGTTTTGTCGAATTTTGGGGAAAGCAATATCTCATCTAGGAGGATGCATCTGATGGTTACGGCAACGCCAAAACAACCTGTTCGTTTGACAAGTCAAATCGTCATCCCCGCCCGACTTGCATCCACAAGATTGCCTCGAAAGCTGCTGCTGCGCGAGACAGGCAAGTCGCTGATCCAGCATACCTACGAGTCGGCCCAAACCGCGACGCGCCCCGAGAGCATTTGCGTGGCGGCCGACCATGCTGAAATTTTCGACGAAGTTCGTTCCTTCGGTGGGCATGTGGAAATGACCAGCCCCGAAGCACCCAGCGGCACCGACCGCGTCGCCGAGATCGCCCGACGCATGAACGGCATTGACATTGTCGTCAACGTCCAGGGCGACGAGCCCGAAATCGCCGGCACATCGATCGATTTGGCCGTTCAACTCTTGGAAGACAATCCAACCGCCGTGATGAGCACGTTGGCCACGCCGATCCGCAGCTCGCGGCAGTTGAAAGATCCAGCCTGTGTGAAAGTGGTTTTCGATCCCTCCGGCCGTGCGCTCTATTTCAGCCGCAGCATGATCCCCTGCCCAAGGCATTGGGACGAATCGCTGCTTTCCGCCGATCCACCGCTGTTCTACCAGCATGTTGGGCTATATGCCTATCGCCGCGATTTCCTTCTGAAGCTGGCCTCGATGGCCCCATCGCAGTTGGAACAGATCGAGAAACTAGAACAGCTCCGCGTGCTCGAAGCAGGCTACTCCATCCTCGTCGGCGTCGTCGATGAACCCACCTTCGGCATCGACACCACCGACGACTATCAGGCCTTCGTCGAAAAACAACGTTGCCTGTCTGTCTAACTCTCGTTTATTCCCCAAAATGGCCTCATGGCATTAGTTTCTTGACGCAGCCTCCAAAAAGAGATACAATGTAATTACATTCGTATTTCGGAGCGTCTGTATGAGCAACGTCGTAAAATCGCATCTCGTCCGCATTGGGAATTCGCGCGGCGTGCGAATTCCAAAGGTCTTTCTGGAACAACTCGATTTGACGGATGAAGTCGAGTTGGCTATCCAGGCCGATCAGCTTGTCATCCGGTCAGCGCACGGCCCGCGCCAGGGTTGGGAGTCGCGATTTCAGGCCATGCACGAGGCCGGCGAAGATCGCATGGTCGAGAACCTTCCCGCTTCTACTTGGGACAACGAAGAGTGGGAGTGGTGATGAACCGATTTGACGTCTACTTGGTTGCCCTGGATCCCACCTTGGGTAGCGAGATCAAAAAAACCCGCCCCTGTTTGATTGTCTCGCCCGACGAGGCCAACCGACATCTCGCCACGGCCATCATCGCTCCAATGACAACAAAAGGGCATAACTATCCCACGCGCGTCACCTGTCTTTTTCAAGGCAAACGAGGTAGTGTTGTCCTCGATCAACTGCGAACCGTCGACAAGGTCCGCCTAGTAAAACGCCTCGGCCGGATCAGCCCCGCCGTCCAAAAGGCTGTCTTGGCCACTCTGGCCGAGATGTTCGCGGAGTAGGTTGCCCATCACTGAAAAGGCGTCAAACTCTCGCCATTATCCATCCAAAGTGCGAAATAGGGCGCAGTAATTTTCTGCCCGCGTTCATCTGCGGTTCCTTGGCATCTTCGCGCCTTTGCGCGTTTTTTGTTCGACATCCCAATGACCATCGACTATTGCAGCGTTTTCTAAACAACAATCAAAATCCTTATACTTGCAGAAACCCTTACGTCGGGCTACAATCGCCACTCAGGAGTAGGGGCCACTTTTACTTTTCATTAGTTTCGCCGTCGGTCAGCCATTTCCGATCCCCAAAAGGCCGGAAATCAGGCCAAAATGCAATGGCTGGGCAATTCATTTTCCGGCAAGAAAGGCCTATCGAGTGAAATAGGATGAAAACACTCACCCAAATACTGCCCCGCTGCGTGTTGCAGATCTATAGTGCGGTGCTGTGCCTCATCGGCTGCCGCCATCATTCCTCGCCAAAGGCAACGCTGGATGCCGACCTCAGAACTTTTCAATCCCACGACCGAACCATGAATGCATCTCAAGCCACGTGGATAAATTGCTGGACGTCGGCGGCCCTACTACTCGTGTGTCTCTCTCTTGCAACCGGAATTGCCATAGCCGTCGAACCGCCGACAACAGAGAACAACGAAGAAATCAAAAAAAAGGCGAAAGAGGAGATGCAGGCTGCTGGAGAGCGATTAATCACGATTCAAAGCCAGCTTGAGGCGAACATGAACGAGATTAAATCGCCGCAACGAAAAAGAACGCTGGAAGAAATTCGAAAGAAACATGAATCTCTGGCCGCCGAGTTGAATCGAGAACATAAGCGATTCAATGAGGCGCAAGAACGACTCGACAAGACCGTTATCTCCGAACACCGAGAGCACGACGAGCGCGCCTCGGGGCTGCATAATGCGCCGCCCGAGGAACGAATCCGAACGGGTTTCCACGGTTGGTCCGACCAAGGTCATGCTGCGGCCAACGCCTTCGGAGCGAAAAATCCCACCGTCAAGTTCTTCCACCATGACTCCGGCGTCAACATCAGGACATTCCGCTTGGGCGAAATCGATCTGATGGGCTTGACCTACGATTATCAGTACTACGTCTGCGGTCGTGAAAAAGAGGAATTCGAAGAAGCTTTCCCCAAACTGCCCAAGGCCGTGACCGTCGGCTATTGGCCGTTCGTCGTTGCCGTTCATCCAAGCAACCCCATCAAAAGTCTAACGCTCGCTCAGCTTCGCGCGTTCGCATTGGATAGAAAAACCACTTGGAAAAACCTTCGCCGCCCCAAAGACGGCTTGATCCGGCTCTATACCTTCGACACCTTTGGCATTGCAAAAGCCTTGACCGGCCGGAAAGACGACAATGCCTTGTCTCAGCATCGGGTATTCAACGCCGAATGGGGATACATGGAAAAAATGCTCAAGGCCGTCGCCGACGACCCCGATGCCCTACTGATTTGGCATCACACCACGCGCATTGCCAACAGCGGATTGAAGATACTGCCAATCGTCGACGCTCAGGGCGAGTCGCTCTTGCCGACGAACCTGCCCGCCGTCGCATCCGGACGTTACGTCCTCCGTACACCGCTGGCAATCATGCTTCATCCAGCCGCCAGCGGTGCGGCCAAGCGATTTGCAGAGTGGTTGGTTACCGTCGAAGCTGCCGACGCAATCCAGAACGGCCGCGACGGATCCCAACAGTCCGACGTACCCTATCTCGCCCACGTTACACTTGCCGAACAGGATCATCCCTCCCCCAGAAACGCCAAAAACAAGAAACCTCGGCCCGAAACCGACGAACCCCAGGACGACAAACCGTTGGCCAAGTCTTCGCCGGGCAAGAATAAGCCGGCCGTCAATGGCGCCATAGCTGTCATGCCGACCGAGCCGTTAAGCATGTATTTTCTCATGGCCACCCCCGCGCACCATGCCGCCTATGAGCAAACAATCGCCGACGCAATCGCTGCCGACCGACGGCTGAAAATTCTCGACCGTACCCAATTGACCCGCGCACTCGAAGAACGCAAACTGCGCCTTCTCGAACCACAAACCGCCGCGCCCCAACCAATCACGGCGGCCGACGTGTTTGTGTTCTCCTACGTCGTCACCGAAGCTGGGCAAGCCTATCTCCATGTCGAAGCCGTCCATTCCCCAACCGCCAGTCGGCTGGGCGGCATCAAGCTGCCGATCGATCCGGCCAATCCCTCACGTTTTAATCCGCCGCTCGAACGGGTTGTTGCAACCTGGTGGCCCGAGGTCGTCAAGCGTCTCATCGACGTGCGAACCAAACCAATCTGGACCGTTGTCGATGTGTACGCCGGAAAGGTCGAGCTCGACAAGGCGGCCGATGCGCTGCGCGGTGAATTGGAAGACATCCTTTCTCACGACTCTCGCGTGTTCCTTGCTTCGGCAATTCCCACAGGCCAGACTCAGCAAGAAGTGCTCCTGCAACTGATGGGCTTAAGCCGTTCGAAAGACGGTCGCTTCAATCCGGAAGCCGATTATCTCCTCGAAGCCCAACTCACGGCTCCCGATCGGATCAACCTTCGTCTACGCGGGCACAATCTCGCCGTGTTGGCGCAAACCGAAATCGTCGAATCCGACCGCCTAAAAATGCTCGCCAGCATGAAAAAGTGGCTTGCCGATCAGGCAGCCCAACATTCGGCCAAAGCGACAGAACACGTCCAGCCGTCGCCCCTGCCCGAAAACGATTGGGCCCTCGCCCAGGCGCGCCTGGAATTTGAAATGGGCCATCAGCTAGGCGAAAAAGCAAACCAACGGCAGAAAGATTATCGTCAGGAGATCGATCGGCTCGGCAAGCAAGGCATAACGAGTATCCATGTAGAGGAAAATGAAACGCTGGTCAAAGCGAACCAAGATTCCGAACGCTACACGGAGGCGGCTCGCCGTCACTACCGGCGTGCCGCCCAGGTCAACCCCGCGTGGGAAGATGCCGCTTATCTAGCTCTGAATCACGGCCCAAGCGATTGGATTTTCGCCGGGGGCGGCCCCCGTGACATCTCGTTTGCCGAGCCCATCGACGAGTATGAGCGATTTCTGCAGCGTTTCCCCCAGTCGGCCCATGCACAACAGGTTCTCGCCGATTTTATCCGAACTTGCATTATGTTGGCCGACCGTGGCAACATCCCACCCGGCCTGGACGAACGATCAACGCGAATCAAATATTTCCAAAAAGGCTTCGATGGGTGCCGCCGCTATATTGCGCAATATACATTGCAGGGCAAGACCAGCGCTGATTGGTCGAACTTTATGCCGAAGTTCTATCTGCACTGGCTGAAAAAATACTTCGAACTGGCCAATCCGGCCAACGACGAATGCCGGGCGATTGCAAACTATTGGTCTGAAAACTACGATACGCATCTCGACAAGGCCCCCCACAGCGACTTCGTCCGCCTGCTCGTTCTGGCGCAACGAAAGAACCGCCCCGCCTTTGTCGCCCTCCTGACAAAAGTGCAGCAGCGCTGGCCCGACCCAAAACACCAGCAATGGCAAGACACAGCCGAACTCGTAGGCCAATCGCTCCACTCGCTGTTCTACGATCGTGGCGGAGGCGACTCGTTCAACCTATGGCTTGTCGGAAAACGGGGCATCGGCGACCTGCCGCGCCCGGGCTACGACCCGAAGAACGAGCGCGAGCCCCGTCGTAATATCGAACTGATCCTCTGCTGCCGCAATTGCGACCGGCCGATGCAGCCGCTCATCGAGGCGTATAACAAGCGGAAGACGGGCCTCACGCTTCTCCCCGAGGCCTCGCCCTATAACGATTTCTCATTCGACGAGTTCGTACATGGCCGCCGTCAAATGTTTGCCTATGGCGGCGAGCTCAACGAAAAGGAAAAACAACGATTGAAGATGATGCACAAGGGACCGCCCACAAAGATCATCTTGGGCTATGGGACACCGCCCGACCCAAACCACCAAACACCGCCCAGCGTTGGCAAGTCGGCCAATCGCCGCCAGCCCCTGGTGTTCCTGGCCCAACCCGAGCCCAGTGAGGCGATTCAGGATCTCCTCGACTGGCTTGTCACACCCGAGGCCCGCAAAATATTGGCCCAAAACGGCATCACGCGGAAACCCTAGCACCGACAGGACAGAGGAGGACAGAGATGGTCAAGATTAAAGACTCCAGATCCGTCTGCGGTCGTTGTTGGCCCGCTAAGGGGTCTCGCAAGGCGTAAGCCTGCCGTATG